>NZ_JBXMTI010000044.1:0-40609 GCF_057083605.1 Candidatus Villigracilis sp.
AGAGACCCTTCGCTCCGCTCAGGGAATCACGATGGTGAGTCATTAATTTTTTGAAAAGATGATAATATCCCACCCAGTCTTGAGGTAAAGAGAGTAAAGTATGCCAGCGAAAAACACCCATCATAAAGAAAAACAACCACCTATTTTATTTAATAAAACACAAGCCATCATCAAAAGTGTGAATAAGATGCTGGGCGGCACACTTGTGACCTACTTCAACAACCCGCGCGGAAGTGTCTGCCATGATGATGTGCTGGCATTGTTTGAATTAATGGAGAAGATCGGGCAGCAGGAGAAGATCTATCTGTTCATCAAATCCAGCGGAGGCAACGGACAAGCCTCCCTGCGGATCGTGAATCTCCTGCGTCAATATTGCAAGGAAATTGTGGCGGTCATCCCTCTTGAATGCGCTTCCGCTGCGACCATGATCACGCTTGGCGCAAACGAAATCCACATGGGCCCGATGGCCTATCTCACCTCGGTGGATACTTCCCTGACGCATTCACTTTCACCCATTGACCGTGACAATGACCGCGTGAGCGTCAGCCTGGATGAATTGAACCGCGTCGTGAAACTGTGGCAGGCTCAAGGGTCCGATAAGAGCGAGAATCCATATCAGCAATTGTTCGAGCATGTGCATCCGCTGGTCATTGGCGCAGTGGACCGTGCAGAGTCATTATCCATTATGTTATGCAAGGAACTGCTCGCCTACCATATCAAGGAAGAGCAAACTGCAGATAAGATCGCCGCCACATTGAATTCAAAATATCCATCGCACGGGTATCCGATTTTATTTGAAGAGGCGAAGCGGATTGGGCTGAAAGTAAGCCACCTTTCCCCAGAGATCAACACTCTCCTGCTTGAGTTGAATGAACTTTATAGTGAGATGGGTCAGCGCGCCACAACCGATTTTGACGATACACACGCGCATGGGAATGAGATCCTCAATATTTGGGAATCACATGGTGTGCTTGTTTATTATCAGCAGGACAAAGATTGGTTCTATCGCACCGAAGAACGCCGCTGGATTTCACTCAACGATAATAGTAGTTGGCGGCGTGTGGCGAAGGTTGGCAACAAGGTGGAGAAATCCATTCTGCATATTGCATAAATAACGTCAATAGTGGATAAGGGATTGTGTCATGCTGAGTGCCGCTTTTCAGGCGCGAAGCATCTCGTGACTTACTTTTGAGACCCTTCAGTCCGCTGAAGAGCGCTCCTTCACATCGTCCCAATATCCTTCGGGAGGGTGACGCAACGGCCTACATCCTGCGTAACTAAAAAGGACTTCCAAAATAACTTGGAAGTCCTTTTTTATTTTTCCAACAATCTTTTAGTATCCATCACATCATATGTTGCGTGGCTGGCTGTAAACAAGTCAAGCGCTTTTCGCAGATATTCTCTGCCCTCTTCACCTTCAGAACGCTTTCCGATTTCACGCAGGGCATTGGCTTCGCCCCAGGGCATGGCAAGTTTTCGGGCGGCCTCTGCGCTATCATCCCATTGCTTGAAAGCGTATTTTGGCCTACCCTCCATCCAGTTTTGCATCCCTTGATAATACAGCAGACAGGGTTCCCCGATTGGAAAGGCAGGTGTATATTTTTTCAGCAATTGAATGATGGCTTTCAAGGTCTTCTGAACTTCCGTTGTTGAACTCCAGCCAGGGATATCAAAAGTTTTTCCCTGTTCCCAAACTTCACAAGTTATGGCCGCTGTGACTCTATACGCCATTAGTAACGAATACACCTGCGGAGGGAGAGTCTTCAAAATGGATAGTGCCTGGGCAATGTTTTGAACCGCCAGCTCTTCCTCACCCAGACGCCAATTGGCAATGCCGCGAATGCTTTTCAGATGCGCAACATTGATGGGGGTTGGGTCAAGCCTTTCCCCGTCTTTTGCGTTTTGAAGCGCTTGATTGAATTCGCCGCGAATGATGTGGAGAAATGAATTTCCATAGGCCGCCCAGGTCAGATGCAAAAGATTGCCAGATTGTTTTGCCTGTGCCAGCAGGTTGTTGTAGTAATTTTGTGATGCTTCAAAATCACCGCCGCGATAATACTCCAGGCCTGCCAGTATGGTTTCAGCATTGCCTTCAATCTGCCTATCGGAAGCGCTCAAGGCAATTTCCTTGGTTTTTTTCAGAGCATTCCGTGAGGCATCCCATTCTGCCACACCAAGTTTGTATACGCCCACGGCAAGGTACGTCCACATTTGTGAGCGGGGGTTATCCACCTGTGTTGAAGCGTGCAGCGCCTTCTCTGCATAATGTTTTGCCATTCCATGGTTGGGAATAAAACCGAGGATCGCACTGGCGGAACCAAGTGCCCAGACACGCGCAGGTGACATGCTGCCGCCATCTTCGGAAAGATTTAGGCTTCCCAAAGTATGATAAAGCATGGGCAGGCTTTCCAGCTTGATGTAATTCACATGGCCGAGATGCGTAAAGATCTGTGCCACTTCCTGAAGTTCTGCGTCTTTATCTTTTAATCGTCCGACGAAAATATTGGGGAAGCGGCGATGCAGACTCTGAATGAGCCATTGAGTGATCAAACCAAAAATAATGCCAAGAGAAGTTCGTGGGCTGGAGTGTTTCAGGATCAGTGCGGCTTTACGGAAATGTTCCCGCGCCGAGTCCATGTCGCCGAGTCCCATTTGCGCTTCACCAATGGAGCGCAGCCAATAGGCCCGCTTCAGTGTGGATACATTGACCTCTTTGAAGGCTTCTGCTTTATCCAATGCCTGCGAGAAGAATTGAACCGCCTCACGGTACGCCCCGGTGCGGAAAGCCATCTCGCCTGATTTCTCCAGATATTCAATCGCTTTTTGCGGAACGTCGGCCTGCTTCCAATGGTGGGCAAGGACGGGATAATATGCGATGATATTCTGCATGAAGGAGCCTTCGTACCATTCGGCCATGGCGCGGTGCAGGGAACGTCGCTGTGAAAAAAGCAGCAGGTTGTAAGCTACTTCCTGGGTAATGATATGTTTGAATAAATAGGAAACTTCAGGGTCGGGCGAATCAAGGATGGTCAATTCCTGTTTTTCGAGATGAGATAAATACTCAGGCAATGAAGCCAGCTCCGATTTGATGGGGTAGATGGCGGATAATTCCTGGAGGGCGAAAACGCGTCCGATAACGGAAGCAACTTTCAGCGTGAGTTGATGCGAAGGCGGCATTTTGTCAATGCGGCTGGTGATCACACCTTCCAATGAGCCAGGCAGGTTAAGTTCATCCAAATTCCCCGCACTGGATGTGATGCGGCACTCGTCGTTTTTTATTTCAATGAATCCGCCATCGCGTAATGCATAAACAAGCTCTTCGCTATAAAAGGGATGTCCTTCTGCTTTGTTGCGAATGAAGATGACGAGTTCATCGGGCAATTTTTGCACATTCAAGCGCTGGCATAACAGGGTTTCAATATCCAGATTTCCCAGCGCGGTAAGCGACAAAAATTTTGCAGAAGCCATATCGCGCATATGAGTGTATTCGGCTGGCGCGAGCTCGCCCATCGGGCGGGCAGTAGTGACGACAAGCAGGGGATTGACCCGCTGCGCCGCAAGACTTAATAATGCCCATGAACCCGAATCCAGCCAATGCACATCCTCGATGACTAATACGGTGGGGGCGTGGCTGGCAACCTGCGCGAGCCGCTCGATGATCAGTTGATGCATGGCGCTCGCGCGCGCATCTCCAATAATATTTTTTGTATTCTCATTATCAGGGATCGCAAAAGGCAGTACCGCGCTTAACAATGGCGCGCGCTCCTTGAGGTCATTATCTGCATCGATCATTTTTTCAAAAGCGAGTTTTTGTTCGGTGGTGCTTTCCTGCTCATCGAGGTCGAATATTTTTTGTGTAATATCCTTCCAGACATGATACGGAGTGTTCTGTTCAATCGCTTCGCCAAGGCCAAGCAGAATCTTCACATTCATCGCATCAGACTGGCGGAATAGTTCCTCCACCAGCCGTGATTTTCCAAACCCTGCCTCACCCTCAATCACCACCACCCTGCTTTCCTTTGTGATCAAAGCCCGCAGTGCTTCAGCCAATGCAAAGCGTTCATTCTCGCGCCCGATCATATCGGACAATGCAATATGCCCCATATCTTTTGCGTGGCGGGCCTGCGGCACAAAAGCGGGCACAGGCTGGGCCTTGCCGCGGATCGTGATCGGGGCCAGCGTGATGAAGTCTACTCGGCTCCTGGCGCCTTCATATGTGCTTGCATCGCAAATGATTTCGATGGGGTTGCCAGCGGGCGTGGTCATATTGGCTGAAATGGCATGCATTAAACGAGCCGCCACATTAACTGCATCGCCGTTGATGGTATATTCCCTGCGTTTTTCATTACCGATCACGCCGCAGAACATGCGTCCTGTGGCAATGCCGATATAACAATTCAGATCAAGTTTTTTGATTGCGGCCATAATATCCTGCGCGGCCAGCACGCCGCGTAAGGGATCGTCCTCATGCGAAAAAGGCGGAAGCCCAAATGCCGCCAAAAGTGAAACACCTTTTTCATCCACCGCGATCTTATTCACACTGCCTTCATAGCGATAGATCGAACTCTGCAAAATTTGCGCAATCTTCTGGGCCAGGTCTGTATCCGCGCCGCGCGTCATTTCAGGGATATTGATGAACAGGCTGGTCACACGCCGCAGCTCTGCCAACCAGTCAGACTGGCCCGCATCGATTCGTTTTGCAATTGCACCTGGGATGTATGACCTTAATGCGGGGATACAATTTTCTTCAAGATCAAATGCCCGCCCCGCTTCATGCTCGACCTTCGTGCTGATACTGCTCAACAGCATATGCCCATCTGATGCGGACTCTCCCGAAGCCTCTCCCTTAAGTTTTTCCCATGCTTCAGGCGAGGCAATGATCTGACCGGGCTTTAGTGAAGTCTGAGCCTTACCCACCTGATCAATAGCGTCTCCGGTGATCACGATTTCCCAGCGATTGAACACCCCTCCCAATCCTGTTAAAGCGATCTGACCTGCCCCCAGAGCAATTCTGGTCGAAAGGGCACGGTCTCTTGCGCGGAAATTTTCCAATTTTTTGCGAGCTTCCAGCGCAGTTTGCGCGGCACATAAGGTGGCATTATCAATGTGTTCTTCCTTCCAGATGACAAGCAGCCCATCGCCCGCGAACTTGATAATATCCCCCCCATAAGTTTTGATGATATCGATCCACTGGCCGTAAAAATCGTTCAATACCGCAGAAATATCCTCCGCACCTGAAGGGCCGCGTGCCGCGAACTCTTCAGTCAACGCAGTAAAACCAGATATATCTACAAATAAAACCGCCGCGCTGTAATTTTCAATAAAAGGCTTATTAGGCGGCGTGGGATCATCCGCAATGCGGCTCTTCAAAATATCGGGGATATAACTCTTTAAAGTGTTGATCAGGGATGAGTTCATTCAGTTGAACCTTGGAAGAGGAGCGAGCAACTGCCGAAATTATATCGCAGGTTGTCTCTGTCTATCTTCCAGGCGTAACAAAGACCTCCGAGTTTTGCAAAAAACTCGGAGGTCTAGCTGATTACCGACAACTGATAACTGTCTACTGAACTAAGCTGTTTCCAAATACTTCTCGATCTCGTAATCTGTCACACGTAGGCGGAACTCATCCCACTCCTCCCACTTGGCGCGCATGTAGGCATCGTAAAGTGTGGCTCCGAGCGCAGATTTCAACACTTCATCCTTCTCCAATTCGCCCAGGGATTCAGCCAATGAGCCAGGAAGTTCGGTCACACCTAATTTGGCGCGTTCTTCCTTATCCAGGTGATACAGGTTGATATTGTTCAACGGATTGGGCGCTGCGAGATTCTTGTCAATGCCATCCAGAGCGGCGGCCAACATTACTGTAAATGCCATATATGGGTTCGATGAAGGATCAGGGAAGCGCAGTTCAGCGCGGACAGCCTTATCACGTCCTTCGGTGTAACGCGGAATGCGGATCAAAGCCGAGCGGTTCTGCTGAGCCCAACCGATGTATACAGGTGCTTCATAACCAGGCACGAGGCGCTTGTATGAGTTCACAGTCGGCGCGACTACACCGGCTAAAGCGCGGGCATGTTCCAACTGACCTGCAATAAATGAATAAGCCACAGGTGAAAGGTGAGCGGCATCCTTCGCATCGAAGAACAGGTTCTTGCCCGATTTTGTATCGAAGAGGGATTGGTGGCAGTGCATGCCAGAGCCATTAATGCCGTACACAGGTTTCGGCATGAAAGAAGCGACCAGTCCGTGCTGCGCAGCAATCGCTTTCACGGTGTACTTCAAAGTCAACACATTGTCGGCGGCCTTGAGTGCATCCGCAAAACGGAAATCAATTTCGTGCTGGCCTAATGCAACTTCGTGGTGACCCACTTCCACATCGAGTCCCATTGCATCAAGGGCATCCATCAACGCAGTGCGCACCACAACGGCTTCATCGAAGGAAGAGAAATCAAAATAACCGCCTGTATCATGAGGCACAGGATGAACGCCGTGTCCATTCTCGCCTTTGAACAGGAAGAACTCAGGCTCTGGGCCAATGTTGTACTTCCAGCCGCGATCTCCAATTTTCTTTAAGATGCGTTTCAATGACCCGCGCGGATCGCCTTCGAAGGGTTCGCCGCCCGGGGTAAAGATATCGCAGAAGACGCGCGCACGTTTTGAATCGGCTGAAGACCAGGGCAATACGGCGTATGTATCGGGGTCGACCATCAAACGCATATCACTTTCCTGAATGCGCGCGAAACCTTCCACCGATGAACCATCGAACCACGCGCCATCCTCCAGCACGTCTTCAAGATGGCGGATCGGCATATCCACGCTCTTGACCGCGCCCATCACATCGGTAAACTGGAGTGATAAGAACTTTACATTATCTTCTTTTACTTTTTTGAGCAAATCTTTTCCGTCCATGGTTTACTTCTCCTTTTCAATTTTGGTTTTATGATTATTGATGATTGACATCCGACAACGGATAACCGAACACTGATCGCTGATGATTGCCTACTGACCACTCTCCACTACAACCTCCTTCGCTTCTTGCCTGACCTGGGGCTTGCTTCTGCTATTAATGAACATGACCGACCCGATGATGATCGCTGCCGCAAGCCAGATGCGTGGTTCCAACGGTTCATTGCCGATCCAATTCCCAAGTAATACCGCCACGATCGGGTTGACATATGCATAGGTTGCCACCAGCGAGATCGGGGCGTTTTGCAATAGCCAGCCATAAGATGCAAACCCGATCAATGAACCTGCAAAGATAAGATACAGCAACCCGTAGATCGAGCGGGATGAAATGGCTGTCATATCCCAGCCATTCAATTCGCCCGTTAATACCGAAACAAGGAACAAACTGATGCTTCCCATCAACATTTGCGCGCCTGTGCTCATCAGAGATGATTTTGGCAAGTCTGCTGATTTGCTGTAGACGGAGCCAAGGGACCAAAATAAACATGCGAACAGCAGGGCGATCACACCGAAGGGATCGAACTGTGTGGTGCTTCCCGAAATTTCACCGGGCCCCACAAGGATGAAGATGCCCACAAAGCCGATCAGCAAGCCAACGATGGACTGCCAATTCGGTTTTACACCATGCGGCCTGAATGCTTCGGCCACAACCAGGAACATTGGCACTGAACCGATAATGAGAGCGGCAATCCCAGAAGGGATGAATTGCTCTGCCCATGCGACCAACCCATTACCACCGAGCAGCAGCAATGTGCCGATGATGGCTGTAGAGATCCATTGCTTGCGGGTCGGCATTGCATAGCCCGCCGAACGCTGCCAGATCACCAGGATGATGCCTGAGACCAGGAAGCGAATCCCTGCATGAAAAAACGGAGGGATGGTCTCGATAGCTACTTTGATGCCAAAGTATGTCGAACCCCAAACAATATATAACGCTAATAACGGTAACCAGATTCTAGATTTCATTTTTTCCTTTTATATTTATGCCTTCATCCTGAGCGGAGCCGCACGTTCTTGATCTTTGTGCGGCGCAGTCGAAGGATATTATGGTTTCAGGATGGCCTTCGACTACGTTCCTCGAAGATCGCTCGTCTCTCCGCTCACATCGTCCCGATGTCCTTCGGGAGGCCGAATTCTTTCGCCAATATGATCTTCTTTCGGGCAGACCCGTAAAGGTAATTTCCAAACTCACCGCTCTTGCGTATCACCCGGTGACATGGAATCAAATAAGCAATGGGGTTATGCCCAACTGCCGAGCCGACAGCGCGCACTGCCTTTGGATTGCCAATGTGAGCGGCAATATGCTCATACGTGGTCACTGCGCCTGTGGGAATATTGAGCAACGCCTCCCACACCTTGATCTGGAAATTTGTCCCACGCAGATGAAGCTTGAGCGGTGAATCAACTTCAAGGCTTGTGTTGAGCCGTGTCGAAACATCAGAGAAGATGTGCGTGACTAGCGGGGCAGTGGATTTGTAATCTTCAACCATCTCTGCCTGCTGCCAATCCGCAACCAGGTTGTCAATGGCTTTGCCTTCGCTTGCATCCACAAAACCCAGGCCGCAAATGCCGCGCTCGGTAGTGGCAATGAGACATTTGCCAAAAGGCGATGGGTGAATTCCATAGCGAATGGTAATACCCGCGCCGCCAGATTTGTACTCGCCCGGTGTTACCGCTTCTGTAGTGACAAAAAGATCGTGCAAACGCCCCAGGCTTGAAAGCCCAACCTGATGCGTGGTTTCCAAGAGATTCTCGGATTGGCTAAGAAGTTTCTTCGCATGTTCCTTCGTCAGAAATTGCATGAAGCGCTTGGGGCTGATGCCCGTCCAGTGGGTGAACAGGCGTTGGAAGTGATACTCGCTCAACCCTATGGCGGAGGCGATCTCCTCCAGTTCCGGCTGGTGCTGCACATTGGCCTCGATGTACTGAATGGCTTGTTCGATCAATTTATAATGTTGTGAAGGTTCAATTTTATTGTTATCCATATCAATCTCCTTTTTGATGATGGAGATTGTATTTGGCAATGCACGTGGATACTACCCGTTTCTTGCTCATTTTTTCTCATTTACGCTAAAACCTGACAGGTCTCCAGAGATGATTGAAGGATTCTGTATTTTTCCATAAGACCTGTCAGGTTTGTTTAAGGAAATAAAAAACAGATATGCCTGGGCATATCTGTTTCAATACACGCTGGTATTAAAAAGAAACGCCCTTCCAAATATTACAAGCAATTGATCAATATAATTAATCAATAATGCCTGTTCACTGCGTCCACCTTGTCTCACGCGTCGCCGCATGGTTTTCAGTGGTGAGCAACAGAGTTTTTTTAAACTCCTGTACTCATATCCGCTTTCTTTGGAAGGGAGAAGGAAGCCAGTGATCTGGCTTCGAAGGCATCCGCTGATCTATCCGATTTTCCCTCACCCGACCTCTACCCTACGGGCACAATGTCCCAAAGGGAGAGGAGAGTTTGGTTAGCGTCCCGTTCGCACGGGAGAACCTTCACCTCGTGATCTTGCTATGCAAGACCCAGCCGCTTATATCTCCGTTATTCAATTGTCATCCCGACTAGCTAATGGCGGCGATTTTACACGCAGGTTACCGGTTCGTCAAGTACTAAATTGGGGATTGAATTTTACGCGGCTTATGGCTAAGATAAATTACTTATTTTTGTAGGAGGCCGTTATGAATTCCGAATTGCCCATTGAGGATTATGTTGGGGTCGTCAAACAGGGGCTTGTAAAAAAATTCAAAACCAGCAGACCCAAAAAAGTAGTTATTGTTGGCGCTGGTTTGGCAGGTCTTTCCGCAGGATATGAATTGCTCCAAGCTGGGCACGATGTTCATATCCTTGAGGCACAGCACCGCGTGGGAGGCAGGATCTATACTTTGCGCGAGCCGTTTTCTCAAGGACTGTATGGCGAGGCAGGAGCCATGCGCATCCCCCGCGCTCACCCGTTGACAATGGCCTATATTGAAAAATTTGGATTGAAAACCAAAGACTTTATGATGGGCAATCCGCAGGCGTATGTGTATGTGGGGGGAGTGAAACGCCGCATGGCGGAAGTGCAGTCGAACCCTGAGTTGATGGGGTTTGCAACCTCTGAGCAAGAAAAAGGAAAACTTGCAGGTGATATTTGGGAGGCGACCATTCGTCCACTAGTGGAAAAAGTGGAGAAGGAAGGCTGGGATGAGATCGTTGAGCAATATGACCAGTATTCGGTACGTGAATTTCTGGAGCTGAAGGGCTGGTCTGAGGGGCTGATCGAAATGTTCGGCCTGTTGAACAATCAAGAGTCGGTTATGAATTCCTCGTTCCTCGAATTATTCCGCGAAGATGGCGGTAACTATTACACTAATATGTGCCAGATCGAAGGCGGAATGGATAACCTGCCTCATGCCTTCCTGCCCGCACACGGATCACGCATCCGCTATGGCGCGAGGATGATCGCCATCGACCAGACACCCGACGAGGTCGTCATCTATTATCAGACGAGGGCAGGCAAGTTTGAGATGCGTGCCGATTATGCAATTATCACCGTTCCATTCCCCGTGTTGCGCCATGTTGAGGTGTTAAAGCCGTTCTCGCGCGCGAAGCAACGAGCGATCCGTCAATTGCATTACGATGCCTCGGCCAAGATATTCTTTCAGACCCGCCGTCGCTTTTGGGAAACGGATGAAGGTATTTATGGCGGCGGCACGGTCACCGACCTGGCCATCCGCAATTTGTTTTATACAGATTATGGCAAGGAGACAGGACGCGGCATTTTGCTTGCCAGTTACACCTGGTCTGAAGATGCACAGCGCTGGGGTTCACTCCTGCCGCACGAACGGATCGAACAGGCGTTGGAAAATGTCGCAGCGATACATCCGCAGGCCCGGGAGGAGTTTGAAGCGGGCGCTTCGCATATGTGGCATGACGATCCCTACGCAGGAGGCGCCTTCGCCCTCTTCGACCCGGGTCAGCAGATATTGCTCCACGATGAAATTGTCAAACCCGAGGGCAGAATCCATTTTGCGGGGGAACATGCATCCCTCTACCATGCCTGGATCCAGGGTGCGTTCGAGTCGGGGTTGCGTGCGGCAGCCGCGATCCATCAGGAAAAATAAAACTACTCTCCCAATTTCGGGAGAGTAGTGGGCATGAGGTTGAAAATACCCCGCTCATGCCGTGTACCGCCAGGTTTTGAACCTGCTAGAGCAGGTGGTCTCGTATTGGGAAACGCCGCCTTGGCTCAGGCCTATCGCGTTATTTCTTCAAAATAAGAGACCGTTTTAAAGGTGTTGGCTCAAAACGTGAGGGCGATATCACGCACACAGCAGGGCGTGATTCTTATACCATACTCCAATAGGCAATGGTAGATAATTATTAAACATTAAGGTTTGCGACTATTAAGAAAGTAATTGATTTTCTGAATGTTTTGTGCTACGCTAGATTAGTTGTTTTCGCATCGATAAAAAATGGAGGTAAACATGGCGAGAGTTCCTGGAATTGATGTTTCGTATTGGGATGCGGGTATTGACTGGCCCAAAGTGCGCGCCGCCGGGCACCGCTACGTTTTTGTGAAAGCCACAGAGGGGATTACGTACCAAGACTCCACCTTCAAATTTAACTGGTCTGGTGCAAAAGCTGCGGGTCTTTTACGCGGCGCCTATCATTTCTTCCGCTGTAATGTGGATGCCAAAAAACAGGCGGATTATTTCATCGACTATGTGAAATCGTTCAAGGACAATGCTGAACTTCCGCATGTGCTCGATCTCGAAACCAACGACGGAGTGTCGAAGGAAAAGATCGTGCCTGCCGCCAAAGTTTGGCTGGACCGCGTGGAAGCCGCATTTGGCAAAAAGCCCATTATTTATTCGGGTCAATATTTTTTGCAGGATTTTCTTATCGTAGCAGGCGGCGGGCCACCGGCCTGGGCCAAGGATTATCCGCTCTGGCTGGCACAATACCCCAACCAATTTGTGGAAGGCGCAAAACCATTTTTGCCGCGCGGCTGGTTCAATTGGACCTTCTGGCAATATAGCGATAAGGGCGTGGTCAACGGCATAAACGCTTCGGTGGATATGAATGTGTTCAATGGCACGCTCGAAGAATTGTATGTATTTGCCGGTGCGAAAATTCCAGACCAGACCCCGAAAACGCATACGATCAAAAAGGGCGATAACTTTGAATCAATTGCGAATGCATACGGGGTGACTGTGCGCGAATTAGTGGCCGCGAATCCGCAATTGCTCATCGCAGGCGATAAGTTGACCGTCCCGGTTGCGATTGCCATTCCCCAGGAAAGCGCCTCGTCTTCCACGACGACAACTGGTGGAGGCGGTTCTGGTACCTCCCCCTCCTCCCAGCGGACTTACACCGTGAGTGCAGGTGATAACCTTTCGATCATCGCCGTCAAGTTTGGAACCACTGTTGCGGCGATTGCCTCTGCAAATAATATTGCGAACATCAACAATATTAGTGTGGGGCAAGTGCTGGTAATACCTTAATTTTATTGAAAAAAACTCGGAGGTCTTGATGGCCTCCGAGTTTTGATATGTGAATACAGCTTCTTAATCGTATATAGAAAACGCAATCGCCTCGCGGATATTTTCGATACACGATCCATGCAGTGACTCGTTCCATCCCCTCTGCCGAATTTAAATGAATACTGAACAAGGGAGTTTTAGATGGCAAAGCTAACAGAAAACCCAAAACCTGAATCTGGTCTCCCAGAAAAACATGAGGAGGCGGTTGAACTCGCGCCTTATAAGAAACGCTTTGAAGATGCGGTGTCCGATGCACAATATTTGTTGATGTATGCTTCGACCAATTGCCCGAATGACATTCAACGCGAGACGCTTGAAACGCTGATCGCCGCCAGGCGTCGCGTTGAAAATAATGAAGAGGTAAGTGCTAAAGAGGAGGCGGACTTTTGGCTTGCCTATCAGGATATATGGAAACTGGTGAAACCAGTCACCGCGGAAAGCATCAAAGCCAACCTCCAGATCGAAAATACAGCTATTAGCAGACTATTCGGAAACACTTCAGTTTTGTCGCGCTGGTCGGGGGGGAGAACATCCAGCAAGGCCAGCAAGATCGTCAACCGATATATCGTTTTTACAGTTGTTGTGCTGATCCTTTTGCTGATTCTGCAAATCTATTGGGTGATCGGCAATCAATTGACCACCCAGTTGTCTGATCTGTTGCAGCGGGAGGCGGATATAAACCTTCAGATCAACGAAAATCAACAGGATTACACTGCATTAGAGATACTCTACAAACAAAACGAAATCAATACAGAGAGCTTCAAGGCCAGCGGGACGTACACTTTTTATTCCAGCCCTGAATGGGAGCGTGATACTCTTGAAATTATTTCCGAAAGAGCGCGGCTGGAAACGGAATTGGAATTACTTAAATCCCAACTGGAGCGAAACTCTTCAATCTTATTGATTTGGAGCAGCCCCTGGGATCAATTTATTGACAAGGACTCTGAGAGGATCAATCTGACACCCTTTGCCGGGGATTCTGCAACAGCAGATTTGACGCCGGGTGATGAGTACGCCTTGCAGATCGAAAGTCTGCAGGCACAGATAGATGCAATCGACAAGCAATTGGCCGAGGACCCGGATGGTCTTAAAGCGGCCGATCTTTTGAACAGCACATTAACCCCAAGATTGGAAAGCATAGACCTGCAGTTGGGCAAGCTTTATGCCGACAATAATGAATTGTATGTGCGCGAGGCAGAGATTCAAAAACAGATAGAGGATATCAAATCTCAACTGAGCGCCCTCTCCAGTGGCACGGCAACCGTCGAGGATCTAACCAGAACTCTGCAGGAGCTGTTGACTGCTTTAGAGACACAGAAGGGGATAATTGAAAGTCAGATTACAGCGATTGAAACTCAGCTGACCAGCCCATCTACAGATCCTGTCACGGGCGATAGCCTTGGGGGTGCCCTGGAGGCGCAGCTGACCGGGCTAAATGCGGAAAAGGAAATTGTTGAAAACCAGATTGCCACGCTCCAAAATCAACTGAGTGCCATTTCAGGCAATACCAGCACGTTGGAAGATTTGGAAACAGAGTTGATAGATATAGGTGCAAGAAAGAACTTCAATACCGAGCAGATACAAAGCCTGCAGGCCGAAAGCCAGGATCTGGTCGCCCGGCTGGTTCCCGCCGGGGAGATCGTCATTCAATGGCGTCAGGATAAACAGAGATTGACGGATGAATTGAATGCCCTGAAACGTCAGGCTCAGGCCGATGCCAGACGGGAAAGTTCGCGTCAGGCTCAGTTGGCTGGGCAATTTGTTCTGGTCATCTTGCAGAGTTATGTCCTACCGCTTTTATATGGCATTTTAGGAGCCAGCACTTCTGTGCTGAGAACCCTCTCGAGGCAGGTTGAAAATGTCCTTTATTCGGAAGGTGCCAGGATTCAACATCTGTTGCGCATCTCACTGGGTGCTTTGGCGGGCATTATGGTCGGCTGGTTTTCATTCCTTCTGCCGGGCGAGTCCACAAACTTCCTTGGTTCCGTTTCACCGCTGGCCATCGCTTTTTTGGTCGGATACAATATTGAGCTTTTCTTTTCAATGATGGACATCGCGATGAACAGGGTCAACGAAGCACGTAAACGGAGCGCGCCCGCCGAAGAGAAAGAAGATCGAATGGTAGCTTCTCATACTGCTTCGAAACCTTCTTCAACACAGGAAACACAGAATGAAGAACCGCCTGCATCCCCCTAAGCGGGTTGGTTGATTCAAGAACAAAAAGAGCCTCACGGTTGAAACCGTGAGGCTCTTTATTACTATGGATACACCCTCTTGATCGTCCTCGGGAATGCGATCGCCTCGCGGATGTGTTCAATGCCGCAGATCCATGATGTGACTCGTTCCGTACCCATGCCAAACCCTGAATGGGGGACAGAGCCATATTTACGGAGTTCCAAATACCATTTGAAGGCTTCTTCTGGCAGGCCTTCCTTTTTAATTCTTGCCAACAATGCGTCATGGTCGCTCATGCGCTCGGAACCGCCGCAGATTTCGCCGTAGCCTTCAGGTGCGAGTAAATCCACAGACTTGCAGACCTCAGGTCTGCCCGGCCACGGTTCCATGTAAAAGGCTTTGACCGCGCTGGGATAGCCATACACAAAGACAGGCGTCTCATATTGATTGGTGATGGCGGTCTCGTGCGGAGCGCCAAAATCCATGCCCCATTCGAAGGCGAGCAATTCCTTCTTTTCTGGGTCAGTTTCTTTTTCACGTAATTCTGCGATCATCTTTGCGGCGTCATCGTAGGAAATGCGCGGGAAGGGAGCGACGATCTTCTCCAGCTTGGAAATATCCCGCCCGAGGGATTTCAACTCAGGCATACGGTCCCGCAGGACGCGCTGGATGATGTGCGTCAGCATCTGCTCTTCGACTTCCATCAAACCATCCAGATCACAGAAGGCGATCTCAGGTTCGAGCATCCAGAACTCGGTCAGGTGGCGACGCGTCTTTGATTTCTCCGCGCGGAAGGTGGGACCGAAGCAATAGACTTTTCCGAATGCAAAAATATTCGCTTCGTTATACAGTTGACCTGTTTGCGCGAGATAGGCTTTGCCCTCGTCGAAGTATTCCGTTTCAAAAAGAGTGGTGGTGCCTTCGGCGGCGGCAGGCGTGAGGATGGGGGTATCCATCGCGATGAAGCCGTGGTTATCAAGCCATTCGCGTGTGGCCGCCATAACCGTCGAGCGGATGCGCAGGATGGCCCACTGACTCTGCATGCGGATCCACAGGTGACGATTATCGAGCGCAAAATCCACACCGTGATCCTTGAGCGACATGGGGTAATCCAGGCCCGCCTCCTGAACGATCTCGATCTGCTTCACGCCAACCTCATATCCACCGGGGATGCCGGGCGCGCGCTTATCCTCGCGGACGGAACCCGTAATGATGACAGAAGACTCTTGCGGCAGGCGCATGACCCTATCAAAGACTTCAGGGTCAAGATCGCCTTTGAAGGCCACGCACTGCACAAAACCCGAGCCATCGCGCACCAATAAAAAGACCAGCTTGCCTTTATCGGTGCGGTTGTAGACCCAGCCTTTGATAGTAACTTCTTTTTCGACGTAATTTGAAATTTTTGAAACGCTGATGTAGTCAGCCATGAAGACCTCATTTTATTTTGGATGGTAATTATTATTGCTGGCGCTTATTATAATGGTTCATGGAGAAATGGTTTGTTTAGGATTGTGAGAAACGTCTTCGGAATCCTTTGCCAATCTTTTCTTCGATTATATTAAGCAAGCCTTCGTTGCTAAAATCACCTTCAAGCAGTGCTACACAGTGTTGTTTGAGAAGTTCACTTATTCTCTTGACCTGTGAATCAATATTTATTTCAAAATCGTACGCCTTGACATCGGGCGCATAAGCCTTGATCACAATAGACCATTCGAGCCAATCCTTCCTATCCTGATGGCTTTTTCCAATATTCATTAAGACTTGCCCTCTATCCAAAACTATTTCAATACCAGTTGTCTCAGACATAAAGCAAAAATACCCGTTTCCCATTACACTTTCATTGAATTCTTCTTTTTCGATTATAGAAAATCCATAATCATTTAAAAAGTTGAAATAATTGTTTATTGCATGTGGAAACGGATACATATATTTACCCACGCCTTTCTTCCAGCGACTTCACCAACAACACTTTTGCAACATTCGGGTCCGCCTTGCCTTTTGTGGCGCGGACGACTTACTCTCCGGCCACTTTCAAAACTTCTTCAACGACTAATGGGGAGATGGAAAACCCTGTTTTTTGCAGATTTTCAATTTCAGGCTTTACGATGGCGATAAGACCAAGTTGTTTCGCCTTGAGCAATATCCCAAGTGTTCCGATTTTTGGAATGTTTAATTGGGTAAGCTTTCTACGCCCCTTCTTCTCATCCATTAAGACCCAATCTGCGTTCAATTCACTCGCAAGAATGATAGTTTCAACTTCTCCCACATCCATTTCGTCGAGAAGAATATTTACTGCAAGCCTGTCCTTTACTTCAACAACGTGAATCCAGTTTGCGTTTGTTACTGCTTGTTTTGCCTTTCCCTCTTCACGCCCAGATGTAACTGTCTCGTCGAAAACTGCCTGAGGAACATAAACTTCATCAAATAGTTCGTGCAAAAGTTCTAGCCTGTTGATAGATGCTAATCCAATCAAGGGTGTGGTGTCTGAAACTACAATCATTTTTTGGCTTTTGGAGTAAGCTTTTTAACTGCATTCAACTCTTCCTTAATTTCATCTTCACTGTAATTGATAAAAGCAATTCCCCGTGTTTGCAGCAATTGAATAAATTCAAGGCGACTTAGACCGAGCAGTTTTCCAGCCTTGCCTGATGAAATCTTTCCATCTGAGAAAAGCGAAAATACCAGCCATTCTGAAATTCGGCGTTGAATATCTTCCTGGCTTAATCCCAGATTGAGAAGGTTGCTTGGAACATGAACACTAAAAGTTGTTTCTGTCATTGGAAACTCCTTGTTTCCGTAATTTTAACACGGGTTCTTATTTTCTTTTTTCTTCCAACGCCTTCACCAGCAACTCCTTCGCCACATTCGGGTCGGCTTTGTCCCTCTATATCATGCACCAAGCATGATCGCCATCGTCCCAGGCTCGACCAGTTGGCGGAAGTATTCGTTCATCTTCTCGGCGGGGAGCGGATATTTATTATCGATCCACCAGGTCAGTAAGGCAATAAAAGAACTGGCAACGTAATGTGCCAGAAGTTCAGGGGGGATGTTTTTATTTCTCTTAGGGGATTGTAGTTTTATATGGTCAAGTAAATACCCGTATAGAAATTTCTGGATGTGAGTGAGCGTGATATACCCGCCCTGTTGTTTTTGCACTTGTTGAAACATGGTCAGACTCAACGCCCAGGGACTCTCGATGTCGAAAGTTGTTCCTGATAGAAATTCCTCAAATTGGGCGCGCAGGGGTTCAAATCCGCTGAGGAGGAGTTGGTCCAGGCTTTCAAAGTGTGCATAGAACGTGGAGCGTCCCACATTGGCGCGGTCGATCACATCCTGCACCGTGACCTTTTCATATCCCTTTTCCAGAATCAATTCGCTCAAGGCATTTTGCAGTAGTTGTCGTGTCCGCTGGATGCGGCGGTCTTCAGGTTTGGCTTTTTTAGGCATTTATCACCTCTGTACTCGTTGGTTGAGTAGGGCGAGTGCTTGTCTCGCCCGTATCGAAACCAACAAGTTTCCAAAAATACTCTCTAATAAAATCACTTTGTTTGCTGGTGGTTTCGATACGGCGGACCGCTTCGCGCGCTGCCTACTCAACCACCGCGTTTTTCCTGAACAAAACACTCTTCCATGTTCAATAACTTACGAATTTCAACACATTGGTTGTTGACATTCATTTCCTGCTCTCGTATAACCGAACACAGTGTTCAGAAACATATACAGTGTACATCAAATTTGTTTAGAAGAAAAGGAGCAATAAAAAATGGAAACAGGATTGGCAAGTCAGAATCAGGTGATGGTTCAGCCTGTCGTGGAGAATCGCCTGATTGAGTTGAGGAACGTCTCCAAGGCGTATGATGTTGCGGCAGGCAAGTTCCTGGCGTTGAAAGCTGTGGACATGCAAGCCGACGCGGGCGAGTTCGTTGCGGTGGTTGGCAAGTCGGGGAGCGGGAAGTCTACGCTCATCAACATGATTACAGGCATTGACACGCCTACTTCGGGCGAAGTCTTTGTCGCGTCCACGGCTGTCCATGCGCTGGATCAGGAACAATTGGCGGTATGGCGCGGCAGAAATGTGGGCGTCGTCTTTCAGTTCTTTCAATTGTTGCCCACGTTGACTGTGGCGGAGAACATCATTTTGCCGATGGATTTTTGCAACACATTCCCTGTGGGCGAGCGGCGGGCGCGGGCGATCTCCCTGCTGGAGAAAGTTGGCATTGCAGAACAGGCAGATAAACTCCCCGCCGATCTTTCAGGCGGACAGCAACAACGTGCCGCCATCGCCCGCGCGCTTGCGAATGATCCGCCATTGATCGTGGCAGACGAGCCGACTGGCAATCTCGATTCAGCCACGTCAGATGCGGTCATGCAGTTGTTTGCGAATCTCGCAAGGGAGGGCAAGACTGTGTTGATGGTCACGCACGAACGCGACCTCACACGTTTCTTTACGCGTTCTATTATGTTGGTAGATGGCGCAATAGCGAACGGACGGGAAAAATGAACAGTCCGCGTTGGAAAAAACTATTGCGCGACCTGCAAGCCGCACGTGGTCGCATGGCGATGATGGTGATCGCGATAGCCGTCAGCATCTTCGGCGTGGGCATGATCTTGAGCGCATACACCATTTTGAGCCGCGAGATGAGCCTTAATTATCTTGGCACGAATCCCGCCTCTGCGTTCATCGAATTGGATCGAGTGGATGATGCGCTCGTGAGAACCGTCAGCGAAAGAGAAGGCATATCGGAAGCCGAGGCAACTTCATGGGTGGTGGGACGCGTGGAAGTTAATCCAAACGAATGGATGCCCACGTTATTGTTTGTCGTCCCAGATTTTGAAACGTCGCATGTCAGCGCGGTCGCTCCCGAAGCGGGCGCGTATCCTCCGTCCGAGCAAACGATCCTTGTCGAACGTGAAGTCTTGCCGATGTTGGATTTGAAGATTGGCGACTCGCTCACGATCCAAACACCGAACGGTACGAAACAGCAGGTAAAAATTTCGGGAACGGTGCATGACCCCGCACTTGCGCCCGCCTGGCAGGAGCAGACGGTATATGCATACATCACGCCCGCGATGTTGACGATGCTTGGTGAAAATGAAACGCTGAATATTCTGAAGGTCGTTGTGAATAATGAACCGTATAACCTTGCCACCATTGAATCAACGGTGAGCGAGTTGGCTGCCTGGTTGAAGGGGCAGGGCTATGTTGTACATGAAATTCGCATCCCGCCGCCGGGCAGGCATCCGCATCAGAGTCAGATGAATTCCGTGCTGACCTTACTGCTTGTGTTTAGTGTAATGGCTTTGTTGTTGAGCGCCATCCTCACCGCAACGATGATCAATGCTTTGCTCGCGCAACAGATTCGACAAATTGGAATCATGAAAGCCATCGGCGCGCGCTCGATGCAAATCACAGGTTTGTATCTTATGTTGATCGTCGTCCTGGGCGCTGCGGCATCGCTAATCGGTGTGCCGTTGGGCATCGCGGCGGGTCGCGGCTTTGCGGGCATTGTCGCGCAGCTTCTCAATCTCGAAATTTATAGCGACGCCATTCCCGCGTGGGTCTATCTTGTCTTGCTATTGATGGGCATTCTGATTCCATCGTTGGTGGCATTGGATCCGATCCTTCGCACGACTCGCATCACCGTTCGGGAGACTCTCAACGATTACGGAATCACGCGTGAGACGACATCCGCTTCAAACTTACGGGACGGTTGGTTCAAAAAACTATCGGCATTCGACAACACCCTGACCTTATCCCTGCGCAACACCTTCCGCCGCCGTGGACGGTTGATCCTCACGTTGAGTCTTTTGTCCGCCGCAGGTGCCATGTTCATGACAGGTATCAACGTGCGCAGCGGGTGGCAAGCCTATCTCGACCAAGCCGCCGCAGACCGTCACTACGATTTGGAGGTTCGATTCAACTCACCCATGCCTGCCGAGCAAATTGACTCGATCCTTGCGAACATCCCTGGCGTGGAGAAAAGCGAATCATGGAGCCTGACTCCCGCCGCGTTGAATCGCCCCGACGCTTTGGAAATCGTGCGGACCTATCCCGATGGCGGTCATGGAAGTTTTACGCTTCGCTCCATTCCATTTGGAAGTGATTTCATCGAAACGCCATTGTTGAATGGTCGCTGGCTTGAAGGGGATGACACGAATGCCGTTGTGCTCAATCAAAATGCGGCGGCGCTATTCCCCAATGCAAAGATGGGCGACGAAATCCAATTGCTGGTCGAAGGACAGCCCAAAACCTTCCGCCTGGTTGGTGTGATTCGTCAAATTCTTTCCCCATCAACGGCTTATGTCCTGCCGCAGACATTTGCGAACGTAACAGGTCAGCCTATCGAATTGACGAATGCCGTCCGCATTGCGATGCGTGACCGCGACGAAGCGGCGATGGCATCCATCACTCGTAATGTCGAGCAGGCATTAGCAGAGGGGAATGTCAGCGTCAAGGTCACGGTTTCAGAGGCGTTATTGGGCGAAGCCATCAGCGGTCACGTGTACATCTTCATCGTTGCCCTGATGTTGATCTCAACCGTCATGGCGGTGGTCGGCGCACTGGGGCTGACCTCCAGCATGGGCACAAGCGTCATTGAACGAACACGTGAATTCGGCGTCATGCGTGCCATCGGCGCAAGGTCGAAGACCATTTTGAGAAATATCATCAGTGAAGGTGTCTTCATCGGATTAATGAGTTGGGTGATTGCCTTGCCGCTCTCCATTCCGCTCTCATTGGGGATCGGCTATTTGATCGGGATGATGTCTTTCCGCTCGCCGTTGCCGTTGATCATGTCGCCTGTGGGTCTCGGCATTTGGCTATCGGTCATTGTCATTGGCTCGATTGCGGCAAGTGCCTATCCTGCCCAACAGGCGTCGCGTCTGACGGTGAGAGAGACGCTGGCGTATATTTAGTTAAGAGACCCTAAAGGTTTTCCTCGTAAACCAAGTAGAAAATTTGCAGGGACGACTTGCTCATAGCGATTGCTTAATGGCAAAGGAAACCTTTAGGGCCTTTCAAATCAAAAAGGAGAAATAAAATGGAACAAAAGGTTGATACAAAAAAGAAGATCGTGAAAGTTATAGTTTGGGTCGTAGTTATTTTAGCTTTGCTGGGAACAATGCACATCCTGGTTAACTATTTTAATATCCTGGATATGCTCAAAGCAATTCACGGAGGATAATGTCACTGATTAAGATGGTCTCCTGTGAATGTGGGAGACCATCTTAACTTTAATTGTTTCCTTTGCTCTTCCAATGCCTTTACCAACAACTGCCTTCGCTACATTCAGGTCCGCCTTGACTTCCGTGGCACGGGAAGTACTTTAAGTCTTCTATTTCAGGTACTTATCCATCCACCTTAGAATGTGATTGAGCCGTGCAATGCGGCGGTCGGTGCGACCAATGCGCGAAAGGCCATGGGGTTCTTCGGGGAAGCGCACGAATTCGGTTTCGGCTCCGGCGCGTTTGAGCGCGACAAAAGCCTGCTCGCCCTGTTCGATGGGGCAGCGGTGGTCGTACTCGTTATGAATGATGAGGGTTGAGGTCTTGGCTTCGCCCAAATATTTGACCGGCGACATATCCCACAGCCTGTTTGTACTTTCTTGTGGCGATCCTGATTTTGCCCAGAATTGGAATATCCAATTGAAATCGCTCGATCCCCACATGCTGACCCAGTTGGACACACTGCGCTGTGCCACGGCGGATTTGAAGCGATTGGTGTGTCCGACGATCCACAGGGTCATAAATCCGCCATAGGAACCGCCTGTCACGCCCATGCGTTTGGTATCGATGTATGGCCTCTTCGCCACCAAATTTGTAAAAGCCATCAGGTCATCATAATCCGCGCCGCCAAATGCGCCTTCGAATGCTTCTCGCCATAACCGCGTCCGCCGCGCGGGTTGGTAAAGTACACAACGTAGCCGTTCGATGCAAAGTAATTGAACTCGTGCATGAAAAACTTGCCGTACTGCGTCCACGGCCCGCCATGGATCTCAAGAATGGAAGGATACTTTTTGTTCGCGTCGAAGTTGGGGGGAAACATGATCCAGCCTTGCAGGTCAGTCCCATCCGCGCCCTTGTACCAGACTTCCTCCACTTTGGGCAATTTGATGGATGCGAAAACATCACGATTTATATGGGTTAAGTAGCGGATGGAGTTGCTGCCCATCTCACGCAAATGGACCTGAGGCGTGTCGTGTATCTCACCATGGAAGTAGGCAACGTATTTCTGGGCTTTATCGAACGAGAATGTGCCAAGCGCCCCTCCTTCGCCGATGACTTCGGTCAGCTCTTTGCCGTCGACGCTGATACGCTTCAATACTGTCGACCCGTGAACTGCTGCCTGGAAGTAGATATATTTGCCATCGGCCGACCACACCGGCGGAACGGTCTCAGTCGCGCCGAAATCGGTGATGACATCGGCATTTGTGTGCAGGTCGTATTTCTCTGAAAGGTTCTTCGCAGGTTTTGAACCATCCATGGGCATGGCCCACAGGCTGTTGTTTTTGTAGTCTTCATGCTCGCCTTCGGTTCCCAAATACGCGAGCCATTTGCCGTCCGGGGAGAATGAGAGCATAGACTTCATTCCTAATGGCGTTTTGAGTTTGCGCTGTTCGCCGCCATCCGCAAACATCACAAACACGTCATCAAGTTCGGGGTTGGCATCGGGATCGTCCATGCGGTTGGATACAAACGCAATAGACTTGCCATCGGGCGAGAAGATGGGGAAGGCTTCATCGAAGATGGGGCTGTCGGTGAGCTGCTTGCTTTTGCCCGTGCGCGCATCTACCAGCCAGATATGGGTGCGTTCTTTCGGCAGATAGCCGTACCCATCGAGCTTGTAGAAGAGCCGATCATAATGACGCACCACGACGCCGAGTTTTTTCTTCTCTTCATCCTTCTCGCGTTCCAACGCTTCCGCATCTGTCTTGCGGATTGTGCACAGGAGTTTGCGCCCATCGGGAGACCAATCGACAAGGTTGATCTCGCCTTCGATGGAGGTCAGCTTGTGCGCTTCGCCGCCATTGAATGGGATCATGAAGATCTGAGCTGGCTTTTCTTTATTGGCGCGGTTGGATAGAAACGCAATCGAGCTTCCATCCGGTGACCAACGCGGCGAGGAGTCAGATTGATCACCAGACGTGAACTGGCGCGGTTCTCCGCCCCCAGTCGGCACGATCCATAGATTTCCATATTTCTTTTCGGTCTTTCGGTCTACTCGTTGCAGTCGATACACAACGTGACCGCCATCCGGTGAAATGCGCACATCCGATAGTTGTTGCAGGGTGTACAAGTCTTCAGCAGTGATCAAACGTTTCTTGGGGGCCGGCATGGGATCTCCTTTTGAATTTGGCTTCAAGGAATTCAATTAGATTGCATAACACTCCTTTTTTGAAGTGTTGTTCATATAGAAAAAAAGTGACAGTCATCTCAAATATGACCGTCACTTTGGTTTTACTTCTTCAGTTCTTCCAACGCCTTCACCATCAATTCCTTCGCCACGTTTGGGTCAGCCTTGCCTTTGGTGGCGCGGGCTACTTGTCCCATGAACCATTGGAAGAGAGTCTCCTTGCCTGCGAGATATTGGTCAACTTCTTTTGGGTTGTCGCTCAGTATTTTTTCGATGGCTTCCAGAATGAAGCCTGTATCTGAAACCTGCGCGAGATTTTTGGCCTTGACGATCTCCTGCGGGTCGCCGCCGTTCTTGAGCATTTCGTTGAGCACGATCTTCCCTGAATTGCCGCTGATGGTTTTATCTGTGACCATGTCCACGAGTTGCGCGAATTGTTCGGCAGGCAAAATAATATCTTCCAAAGCCAATCCTGAGTCGTTCATGTAGCGCATCAACTCGCCTGCGATCCATGAGTGGATGGCTTTTGCAGGACTCTTGGATTTGGAAACGACAGCTTCAAAATAATCCGCGAGCGATTTTTCGGAGGTGAGCAGAATTGCTTCCTGTCGTTTCAATTCGTATTGTTCCATGAAGCGAAATGTTTTTGCATCGGGCAATTCGGGGAGTCGCGCCTTTATTGATTCGATCCACGTGCGCTCCAGTTGTAGCGGAGGCAGGTCGGGTTCGGGGAAGTAGCGATAATCGTGTGCGTCTTCCTTGCCGCGCTGTGAAACGGTCACGCCGCGCGCTTCGTCCCAGCCCAATGTTTCCTGCACCACTTCGCCACCATTTTCATAGACTTTAATTTGACGTTCGATCTCATATGCGGATGCGCGAGTCAGCACGCGGAAACTGTTGAGGTTCTTGATCTCGGTTCTTGTTCTTAACTCGGAGCTGCCGCTGGGTCTGACGGAGATATTCGCCTCGAAGCGCAGGACACCCTTTTCCATGTCTCCAGAGTTGACTCCGAGATAACGCAGGATGGCACGGACTTTGGTTGCATACGAAAGCGCAGCTTCCACAGAACGCATATCTGGCTCGGAGACGATTTCGAGCAGCGGCACGCCTGCGCGGTTGAAGTCTACGAGCGCGTAGTTTTTTTCATGAGATAACTTGGCAGTATCTTCTTCGATATGGACACGCCGAATTGTGACTCGTTGTGGATTTTCTGTGTTGTCTAAAATATCCAGGTAGCCTTTGGATGCAATCGGGAGTTCATATTGCGAGATCTGATAGCCTTTGGGCAGGTCAGGATAAAAATAATTTTTGCGCGCAAAAGTGTTGAATTCGTTGATAGAACAATTCAATGACAAACCAACCAATATGGCTTGTTCAATGGCTTTTTTATTTAATACAGGCAAAGCCCCAGGCAACCCCGTGCAAACAGGACAAATAAATGTATTCGGCTCTGGCGTGGAACCATAATCGGCAGAACAACTGCAGAACATCTTTGAGTTGGTCTGCAATTCAGCGTGAATTTCAAGTCCGATGACAGGTTCGTATTTTAGTTGCATAGTTGGTTAGTCTCGTAGTCGAATAGTAGCAATCAGTGGGCAGTTGCCAATGAGGAACAGTTATCTGTTTGTTGGTGTATTACTCGGATTCAATGAACCTTGCACGGATGGCATTGAGGTCGACTTGAGTCAAACCGCCTTCACGAAGGTAATTCTCCACATTAAGGGATGCGAGGGCGGCTAGAAGGGTCTCACGCGTGGTCGTATGCTCACCGGCAAGAAGCTCCTCGCGTTCGGGGTCAACACTTAATTCGTAATCAGCAACAATCTCATCCGCTGAAACGCCAACAAGCGCAAGCAACAACAAAGAGATAATTCCAGTTCGGTCATGTCCGCGTTTGCAATGAAACAGGACGCCGCCGGGTTGAGCCTGTGCAATCGCTTTGAACGCTGAAGCATGTCGTTGGGGCCAGCGCTCAAGTGCGTCGCGGTAATAAAGAGGCGTGCTCCATAAGTCTGAGCTTGCCCATTTCATGGCAAACTCCATATCGGTGACATCCTCTATTTCTACGATCATACTTTCGACGTCGGATGGACGCAGAGCTATGTCGGGAAAATCTTCGATCATTCCATGCGTGCGTAATGAAATAATCGTGCGGATGCCGTGTGCATAAAGTGCTGACCAGCCGTCCGCAGTAAGTTTGGCAGGATGGTCCGAGCGAACCACTGCGCCCCAGCGGGTTTTGTATCCAGTAGATGTATTCAATCCGCCAAGGTCTCGGACGTTGATACAGCCATCCCAGGTAAGAAATCGATTTAAAGTCATTTGCTTACTTTCCTTCTGTGTTGTCATGCTGAGTGGAGCGAAGCATCTCTACGACAATGTAAGAGACCCTTCGCTGTCGCTCAGGGTGACATGTCAAAGCGGCGGCAATTGCTTATGCCAATCTGTTTCCTGCTGATACGCGTGACCGACCTGAAATAGAGTCTGCTCGTCCAAGTGCTTGCCAACGAGCTGCATACCGACGGGCATATTATTTGAGAATCCACATGGCAATGCTAACGCTGGAACGCCTGCCGGGTTCGTGGCGACGACATAAATATCGGAGAGATACATTTCGAGCGGATCGTTTGTTTTCTCGCCAAGTTTGAAGGCGGTGGTGGGACATGTCGGGGCGAGGAGAATGTCACAGGACGCAAGAGCAGTTTCAAAGTCCCGACGAAGAAGCGTGCGCACTTTTTGGGCTTTGAGATAATACGCGTCATAATATCCCGCTGACAGAGCATACGCCCCAAGCATGATCCTGCGCTTGACTTCGTCGCCGAATCCCTCGTGACGAGTCTGCAAGTAAATGTCAATCACATCTTTCGCGTTTTTAGAAACGGAGAGACCAAAGCGCGTGCCGTCGAAGCGCGCAAGGTTTGAACTGGCTTCGGCGAAAAGCAAAAGATAATAAACGGGGAGCGCGTATTGGGTGTTGGGCAATGAGACTTCTTGAATCTTCATGCCGAGTTTTTCATACGTGCGGATGGCTTCCTGGATGGAACTTTCTACGCCTGCTTCCATGCCTGACACAAAATATTCTTTTGGAATACCGATGGTCATGCCTTTGACTGATTTGTTGATGCTTTGATGATATTGCGGAACTGGCGAGTTGAAAGTCGTGCTGTCACGTTCATCGTGACCTGCAATGGTTTCGAGTACAGTTGCGCAATCATAGACATCGCGAGTCATGGGGCCGATGCAATCGAATGAAGAGACGAGCGAGATCAAGCCATAACGCGAGACGCGGCCATAAGTAGGCTTGATACCTGTGACGTTGCAAAAACCCGCGGGCATGCGGACCGATCCACCTGTGTCTTCGCCCAATGAAAATGAACAAAGGCTCGCGGACATGGCGGCGGCGGAACCCCCGCTTGAACCACCTGGGACGCGTTCGAGATCCCACGGATTGTGCGTGTTAAAGAAAGCGGAATTTTCACAGGATGAACCCATGCCAAACTCATCCATGTTGTTCTTGCCCATTAATACTGCGCCCGCATCTGCAAGTTTGTTGATGACCGTGGCGTCGTATTGCGGGACATAGTCTTCAAGAATTTTGGATGAGCAGGTTGTGCGAATGTTTCGCGTGGAGATGCAATCTTTCGCGGAGAAGGGAATGCCTGTGAGCGGAGTGATGTTTTCGCCTTTGGCGATTCGCTCATCGGCTTGCTTTGCTTGTTCGAGCGCAACGTCATCGGTTATGGTTACGTAAGACTTGATCTTCGGGTCAATTTCGTGGGCGCGTTGAAGAGTCGCCTGCGTGAGTTCCACGCTGGAGATCTTTTTGGTAATCAGTAACTGGTGCGCTTCGCGGATGGTGAGGTTGTGTAGTTGCATGGTTTTTTTACCGCAGAGACGCGGAGTTCGCGGAGAAGAGCATTTTAAAACTCTGTGCTCTCTGCGTCTCCGCGGTGATCATTATTCTTCGCCCAAAACGGTTGGCACTTTGATATATCCGCGTTCGGATTGGGGGGCGTTCTTCAGAAACTCCTCGCGGTTCATGGATGGTTTGGCTACGTCTTCACGCAGGACATTTGTATTGTTGGTGATGTCCGATGCAGGCGGGATATTTTCCGTATCCACTTCGTTGAGCATGTTAAAGTAGTCAATGATGGACGAGAATTGTCCGCTGAACTTTTGCGCTTCCTCTTCCGAAATTCCAAGCCGCACGAGGTGGGCTACGTGCTTGACCATGTCGGTGTCTATTTTTTGAGTCATATTATCCATACTCCGTTGGTTGAGGGCCCGAATGTTCTTTGAGGGGTGTGTCGAAACCAACAATGAAAGGCAAACAGAAAAATCAAAAGTAAACTATTTACTGGTGGTTTCGATACGCCCTTCGCAAGTACGCTCAGGGCTACTCAACCACCGATGGTACTCGACCCAAATCAAGAACGCTATCAAGTCCGCGGTGCAGACCTACAAAAGTATTGACTTTGCGAATCGCAAGAAGTGAGCCATCCACATAAGGTTGGGCACTACTACCAGAGTCATGACGAATGGTAAGTTTTTGGTCGGGCATGCCGAAAATAATTTCAGCTGAGATGGTATATCCAGGTAGGCGGACGGAATGTACTTGTGAACCTGTCATTCGCGCGCCGCGCGTTTCCGCAACACCTTGAACTTGTTCAAGAGGAACAGTCAATTCTGAAGGTCTAATTTTGGATAGCCGATAAGCCAGTTCACGGACGGTTCCGCTGGGTGCATCTTTCTTATCATCGTGGGCGTAATCAATGATCTCCCATTGGGGGATAAACCTTGCGGCGATCTCAGCAAATTTTTGTAATAAAACAACAGTTAGTGCAAAGTTGCCAACAGCCAGCACGCCGCGTTGATGTTGCTCGGCGACTGCCGCAATTTCTTCAAAATCGGCATCTGTTAATCCTGATGTTCCAATCACCACATGCGCTCCGTGTTGCAATGCGGTCAGCACATTTGATTTCGCCACATTTGGTTTTGTGAACTCGAAAAACACATCGCATGGATGCGCTGTAAGTGCTTCCTGCGCTGTTGCATATATGGGACAAGTCAGACGCGGTTCTGTAAGTACATCACCCAGAGTACGTGTGGCATGTGTGCGTGATACCGCAGACACAAGAGTCATATCTTCAAGTTGAGCTATTGCGCGAGCTACTGCTGAGCCAGCCCATCCAGTAGCGCCAGCAAGACAAACGTGGATTGTCATAGGTTAACTCCGTTGGTTGAGACGCAAGCAGTCGAAACCAACAATGAAAGGCAAATAGAAAATTAAAAGTAAACTATTTACTGGTGGTTTCGATACGCCCTGCGACGAACATGCAGGGCTACTCAACCACCGAGGTTTTCTTTTTATTCAAACTTAATATGCAACTCTTTCAACTGCTTCGGCTCAACAGCAGAAGGTGCATCAGCCATCACATCACGGCCCGCTTGATTCTTCGGGAAGGCGATCACTTCGCGGATGTTGGGTTCGTCCGCGAGGAGCATAACCAATCTATCAATACCAGGCGCCATGCCGCCGTGCGGGGGAGCGCCGTATTCAAAGGCTTCGAGCATGTGTCCGAATTTGGCTTGAATATCTTCATCGCTCAGCCCAAGCATCTGGAACATCTTCATTTGAATATCGCGGCGATGAATGCGGATCGAACCCGACGCCGTCTCATATCCATTGCAGACCATGTCGTATGCATCCGATGCGACTGCGCCAGGATCGGTGTCAAACTTGTCGAGGTCTTCCAACTTCGGCATGGTGAATGGATGGTGTTCCGATTCCCAAGCTTTGTTTTCTTCGTTGTATGCGAAGAATGGAAAATCTACTACCCATGCGAAAGCCATCATGTCTTTGTCGGCAAGATCTAATTTATCCCGGAACCACAAGCGGAGTCCGCCCAAAACCTTGTTGGCAACTTTGCGCTCATCGGTTGCGAATACGATCAGATCGCCGACTCCTGCTCCCGTTTTGGATTTCAACGCTTCGACTTCTTCTGCCGTCACAAACTTTGCCGCGCTTCCTTTCACGCCTTCAACTGTGACCGCCAACGTGGGCATTCCCTTTGCTCCAAACGACTTCGCCACTTCTGTGAGTGCATCCACTTCCTTGCGGGACATGTCCGCTGATCTCGGGGCGACAATACACTTAATCACGCCGCCAGCTTCCAGCGTGGATTGAAAGACGCGAAATTCACTTTTAGCAAAGACATCATTGACTTCGATCAATTCCATTCCGAAGCGTAAGTCGGGCTTGTCTGTCCCATATTTTTCCAGAACTTCTTTGTATGAAAACTTGGGCCAGGGTGTCGAAAATAGTTTCTTATGCGGTGCAACGGCGGGAACCAATTTAGTGAATAAATCTTCAACCAGCGCCAACACATCGTCACGATGGACAAAGGACATTTCGAGGTCGAGTTGAGTGAATTCAGGCTGACGGTCACCGCGCAGGTCTTCATCGCGGAAACAGCGCGCAATCTGGAAATACTTATCCATGCCAGCCACCATGAGCAATTGCTTCAATTGTTGAGGAGATTGCGGAAGAGCATAAAACTGTCCAGGAAATAGACGAGAGGGGACAAGGTAGTCGCGTGCGCCTTCGGGTGTGGCTTTGAACATGATCGGTGTTTCGATTTCGATGAAGCCTTGCTCATCGAGATAGTCACGCATGAACTTGATGACCTTGTGACGCAGAACCATATTTTGAGTTAAGCGTTCGCGGCGCAGGTCAAGATAGCGATATTTGAGACGCATATTTTCATCGGGCAGGTCCGCATTCGTGCTGACCATGAAAGGCAGAGTCTTTGCGGGATTCAAAACCTTCACATCCTTGGCAATGATTTCAATTTCACCAGTTGCCATTTTGGGATTCTTCATGCCATCAGGGCGCAATTGCACAACCCCTTCGATCTGGAGCACCCACTCAAAACGGACATTGGCAACCATATCCAATGTTTCTTTGGGTAAATCGGGGTTGATGGTGATTTGAACGATCCCCGTACGGTCACGCAGATCAAAGAATGCAAGTCCGCCATGGTCGCGGCGTCGGTGTACCCAGCCAGAAAGGGTAATGGTTTGCCCCGCGTGGCTGGCCCGTAATTCTCCACAAGTATGAGTTCTGTACATAATGCGCCTCCGAAAATTTTCCTCGCCATTGCGAGGAGGGTGCTTTTCCCGAAGCAATCCCCTTATTGTAGTGGAGATTGCTTCGGGCTAACGCCCTCGCAATGACGGGTGGTGATATTTAGATAAAATAAATCGCCCTTCGCATTTGCGTCGGGCGATTCGATTTGACTTGTACTATCTGTCAACCAGCAAAGCTTCGTCCAACGATATATGGATCGTCATTGTCATTATTATTATCGTTATTGGCGAAGTTGTATCTGAATTTCATGATGGCGGCATTATAGCACAAAGTGGGTGAGATGATGTGATTCCTTATTATGTTTTTGGCTTGCGCTGTGAACGTGCCCTTTGGGAAAGTTCTTGAAGTAGCGGACGTAATTCGTCTGGTGCGGTTGAGTCGCTGGCGTGGACAGTGTGCTGAATTGTGTCAGTTGTAACGGTACAAGTATATTGAAATTCATCTGGCTTCGGGGTGCTGGGTGGGTTCTCTGCCAGCGTAAGAAAATTCGCCTCGTCCAGAAGCCGGCGCAAAGTCTCGGCTTGATCGAGGGGCAGTTCATCCAGGTCGATGGTCAAACTGGATGTTAATCCCATGAGGCCGCCAGAACGTTCAAAGGTGATCCGCATTTTATGCCGGTGTTTTGGTCAGGCCGAGTGCGTTCATTATGGTGCTTAAGCAGCCAGGAGGTGCATCACCACCGACTGTGATGCCGACTGCATCCCATCCTTTTTTGACGGCTTGCTGCTCGAGGCTGTTCGTGCCGAAAAGCTCGCCCGCAGTTTCAAAAGTTAGATTACATGCCTCTTGAAAAGTGGAGCGTTCCTGAAGCTTATCGCTGAGCGTCTTGTACCAAATACGACCCGCTTTTTCCCAGGCATTGCCCCCAAGCTCAAGCGCGGTGATGTAGAATGCGTGATTAGGAATGCCCGAGTTGATATGTACACCACCGTTATCTTCAACAGTGCGGACGTAATTTTGCATATGCGTGGGCTGAGGGTCTTTGCCAAGTACGGGGTCATCATAAGCTGTGCCTGGTGCTTTCATTGAGCGGATGCCGACCCCGCTGACATTGGATGTAAACAAGCCCTCGCCAATAACCCAATCTGCCTGGTCGGCGGTTTGCTTTCGCTGATATTGTTTAACCAGCGAACCGAACACATCAGACAGGGATTCGTTGAGCGCACCGGCCTGGTCCCAGTAGGCAAGGTTGGCTTCAAACTGGGTAACACCATGGGTCAGTTCGTGCCCGATAATATCGAGGGAGATCGTGAAGCGGTTGAATAATCGCTCGGCCACTGGCAGGTCTTCATCACCATCACCATAGACCATTTGCTTGCCATCCCAAAAGGCGTTGTCGTAACTTTTCTGAAAATGAACTGTGGAGCTTAGCTTCAAGCCTTTGTTGTCCACTGAGTTTCGTCCATAGATATCGTAGAAGAGATCATAGGTGACGCCCGAACCATCATAGGCTTCGTTAATAGCTGGGTCCATGGAGGCGGGATCGCCCTCGCTCCGCGCCAGTGTGCCCGGTAATTCAGAGCCGTTTTTGGCATCGTAGATAACACGCTCTTTAACCCCCGTCGGGGCGACTGCGGCCATAAAGGTAGCCATAGACTTCATAATGCGCCGCTGACCACGCAATTGTTCGGAGGTAATCAATGTCCGCAATGCAACGTCGCGCTGGGTCGCGGAGCCATTACGGACGATCTCCTGAAGCATATGTGGGGGAAGGATACAAAAAATTGAATGATGGGTGTGCATGGCTTCTCCTTTTTACACGGCCGATCCTATTTGTAACATCAGTATACGCTTCAGAAAAATTATTTTCAATCACCAGTTTTTTGAGTCAGTAACATGAGACCAAATGCCCGCCTGGTTGAATAAGATAACCGTCTTCCCCCATACTGCAAGCGCATTATAAAACTTGATTCAATTTCGCACGAAGGTGTTACCAGCCATTCGAGTATCACACCCTTCTTATGGCAAGCATGGTGAGGTCATCTCCCAGCGGGACAGACTCGATAAATTCGTTCAAACTATTCTCAACGGCAATGATCACTTCGTCAGCAGTCTGTGCCCTGGCGGATTTTAACGATTCCGCCAAACGGCTATCACCAAACAAATTCCCATCCAGTGAAAAGGCTTCTGTGAGACCGTCGGTATAAAGGAACAGTGTATCTCCCTGCACAAGCGAGATCGTGCGTTCCTTCATGTTCGGTTGTTCCATCACGCCGAGGGCAACTGCTGTACGGGTGAGCTTTTCAATATTTCCATTTGTACTCACCCAAAATGGCGGATTGTGCCCCGCATTCACATAAGTGAATTTTCCCTGCTCCATATCCAGGACGCCATACACAGCGGTTACGAACATGCCCTGATTGGTATCAGGCAACAGCAGGTCGTTCACGCGGCGTAATGCCTCGGCGGGAGAATCTGTTTCGATCACAGCAGCACGTACCAGCGTGCGTGTGAGCGCCATGAACAATGCAGCAGGCATACCCTTATCCGCTACATCAGCAATAAAAATACCTAATCGCTTGTTCGGCAGTTCGATCACATCGTAAAAATCACCACCCACCTGCCGCGCAGTTCGCCAACGAGCTGCCAACTGCCAGCCTGGGTACTCAGGCAAACTTTGCGGGATGAACGTTTGTTGGATCTGGCGCGCCAATTGCACTTCGGTTTCGAGGCGTTCGCGCACTACCATCTCCTGCTGAAGTAGATCATTCTGAATCGCGAGCGCGGCCTGTTGGGCAATCCCGTTGATGATCTCGATACGGCGCGAGCGGAAACGGCGTCCATTCTCGGTCTCTTCGATCAACATGACTCCAAACAGATCATTCTTGATCGACAAAGGCATCGCCATCAACAATCGATCGGCATTGATCACATCCGCTTCGCTCTGGACATCAGGCTTGATCATCAACCAGGACTTTGGCATCTCGTTAGATTTTAGTGAATGCGTGATTAAAAGGTTTTGTTCACGCGCAGCATCAAGGAAGGGGAACACGCCAGCGTGAAACTCCTTTTCCGTCATGATCACTTCTTCCTCTTCCGAGAAACCATATTCCTGCGAAGCTGAAAAGCATGTGCGCTCCGCATCCCAGCGATATAAAGCAACACGTTTTACACCTACCAGGATCGGCATAATACGTGTGATGGAAGCCAGTATTTCATCCAAGTCATTCAAACTTACAACAGCCTGCGCCACTTGCAACAATGCAGCCGAGGCATACGCCTGCTCCTGTGCAGAATCATATAGACGCGCATTCTCGATGGCAACAGCGGCATAACTGGCAAAGGTGGTGGTGATGGCTTGCGCTTCGTGGCCGTAACGCCCAGCAGTGTGATGTGCAAGTGTCAGCACGCCTAGCGGGCGATCACCTACACGCAAAGGGGCAGCAATAGAAGAGTAATTGCCTTCATATCCTGCCGCCAACCCACTCGGCCACACTTGTTCATCGGGGCGGCGAATGATGGGAAAATCGGAGATCAAAGCCTCTGCCATGGCGTAAGTTGCATCAGGGTTGGCAATGCAGATATTTTCAAGTTTGCTTGCATCCACACCGTGTGCCGCAGACAGGCAAAGCTCACCATCCTGTAGCAGCCATACCGCGGAAATATCGATCGGAAGGTTGCGATCCAGTTCAGTGAGAATAGTCTCCAGCACCTCATCCACACCTACATTATCAGAGACCAAACCCGCCACTTCACGCAAGCTATCGGATACTTGTCGGCGCCATTGCTCGGATCGGTAAAGGTCTGCATTACGGATCGCCGCCGCCATGGTATCCGCCACAGCTTCAAACATCATCTGGTCATCTTTAGTGAATGCATTCAACTTATCAGATTGAATATCCAGCAAGCCGATCACGTTCTCATTAAAGATCAAAGGCACGCACAGCTCAGATTGTGTATTCCTGGGAGGTAAAGGTGAATGGACATAACGATCATCGTTTGATACATCATTCGCCAACACGGTTTTCCCATTCCGCGCCACCCAGGGCATGATGCCGCTCGCATCGTCCAGTGGAATGGAGAAGCCTTCCAATTTTTTGCTGCGTTTCCCACTGCCCGCTTCATAAACGATCAAGCGGCGGTTTGGATGCACTGTGAACAATGAAACATGAGGATACCCAAATTTTTCATGGATCAAAGATGCAGCATCACGCATTAATTGTGAAAGCTCAAGAGTGGATGTAACGCTCTTGCTAACTTCGGAGACCAAGGTAAGCTGGTCGGCGCGGCGGCGCAAATCACTATATAAATGAGCGCTCTCCACCGCGCGCGCAACATTATCCGCAAGCGCATGGAGGATGAGCAGGTCGTTCGGGTGAAAAGCGCTTTTCTGGTTGCTTTGCACATCCAGCACGCCGAGCACACGGTCTTCTATTTTTAATGGAATAACAACTTCTGATTTTGTTTCGGGCAGGCTGTCTATGAAGCGATAACGTGGGTCTGATTGAACATCGTCGCAAACGATCTGGTTGCCATGTTGGGCGGCCTCACCGATCAGCCCCTGCCCAATTTCCACTTCAAGCGCGATGGAAGCTTTCTTCCTGCCTTTACGAGGCGCAACAGCGCTGGAGCGGAATCGCAAGGCATTGGAATTTGAATCCAAAGTAAAGATGGCAACATAATAATAATTAAAGGTTTTTTGGATCAGTTCAGTAACACGGGAGGCCAGTTCATCCAAGTTGAGCACGTTCGCGATCTGCGTACTCACCTCGCGTACCAGATTAAGCTGCCTAAGGCGGAACTGCTCGACCTCGGCTCGATGCGAGGCAAACAGACTGACGGAGACGATCTGGGCCAGGCCTTGAAGCAGATCTAATTCTTCGGTGGAAAACCCAGGCCCTTTGGGGCGGGTAATTTGAAGAACTCCCAGGGTAATCCCCTGATCTTCGAGCGGGATCGCGGCAAAGGTCGCGTGCGAAGCGGCGCTTTTTGTCCTCTTATTTTGGCTGAAGAGTTTGCCGGCTTTGATGGCTTGTTTCATTCCATCCAGGGTCGGTTGAGGAGGAAAGACGTGACCATCCTCCCAATCTGGCAGGCGGAAAATTTTCTCCTGTAACCAGACATCCACCATCCCTTCAATGAGGCGTTCTGTCATGGATACGATTCGATTGCGTTGTGCGCTAAGAGAATTTTCGCTTCGCAGTTGTTCCCCAAGGCTGGCGATCTGGAGCCAATCCCATGATCCAGGGCGCTCTGCGCGTGTTGCGGCGTTCATGCGGTTCATCCCCTCCGCTTGATCATCGTCAGCAGGTTGCCTGTCTTTGCGTTTGATTCATAATGGACTTCATCCATGAGTTTTCGCATGAGGTACACACCAAGTCCCCCGATCTGGCGTTCTGAAAGGTCTGCCTTTAAGTTCGGTTGTTTGACGTTGGATGGGTCAAAAGGCTTGCCGGTATCACGCATGGTAATTACAAGTTTATCGCCGCGCATATCACATGAAACATGCAGAGATGCATCCGATACGCCTGCATAGGCATGTTCGATAATATTGGAGGCGGCTTCATCTGCGGCAAGCTGGAGGGAATAGATAACTTTATCCGTGAAGCCGCCCTCACGGGCGACCCGTGCAACAAATTCACGGATCTCATCCAGGAATTCAAACCTGGCGGGAAATGTCAAATTTGGCATAAATAATGAAATAATATGCCGCCTCTATCGTTTAGATGAGACGGCATTCCTTGTGTATTCCAATCAAGAACGCGCCAGGGCGTCCGTTAGAAACTGCCTACCGCTTCAACAGGATCGTTGTAGGTCTTAAAAAGTTCCGTAAACCCTGCCAGTTCAAGCGCCTCGCGGATCCGTTCTGGAACGCTTACGAGCGCAAGTTCACCGCGGTTATAACGTTTGCAATTCCTCTGGGTGGCCAGCAATGCACGGAAGCCCGCGCTGGACATATATTCAAGCTCACTCATATCAATGATGAGCTTAAAACGACCATCATTATTGGCTTTCTCAAGAACTTTAGAAAACTCGGGAGCGGTGGCGCTATCTACGCGGCCCTTTACCTTAAATAAATCGCAATGTTTGAATTCCTGAGTTGTGATTTCCATAATTTCTCCTTCGTCAACAAGTGAGGTCTATGTTACTGAATGGTAAAATTATATCACGTTCTCACAGGCGAACCCTGAGGCTGGCGCTCTATGTTTATCTTCAAAATGAATGGTGAAAGGCCATACTTGTTATATGGTCAAATCGTTTACAATAAAGTGCTCAAGGAAGGAGAATCATAATGATGGGTGAACCTGTCCTAGTCATGTTGGTGGAAGATAACGTGGATCATGCCGAACTCGTGATCAGAACCATGGAAGATCACCGTATTGCAAATAGGATACTGCATTTTATAGATGGCCAGTCAGCGCTGGATTATCTGCTCAGGCGAGGCGAGTATGAAAAGCCCGAATCAAGTCCCCGCCCACACATGATCCTGCTCGATCTGCGCCTGCCTCGAGTGGACGGTCTCGAAGTTCTGCGCATGATAAAAGAAGAGGACGAGCTAAAAAATATCCCTGTCATTATCCTGACCACCTCCGAGGCAGAAAGAGATGTGGCTCGCGCTTACGATAACCATGTCAATAGCTATCTTGTAAAACCTGTGGGCTTCGAAGAATTCAGCAAGCTTATGAATGACCTGGGTTTCTATTGGTTAGGCTGGAATACACATCCTCGCGTATAAAATTCTCCGAAAGAAAAGATGTCGCATGACATGATCAACATTCTGTTAATTGAAGATGAAGACCCCCACGCAGAACTAATTCAACGCGCTTTCGAAGATCAGGGTTCCCAGGTTAGCATCTACCGCGTTAGATCCCTCACCGAAGCGCGTTCGCATATGCTGACAGAAGAACCTGCGCTCATCATTGCAGATTGGCGGCTGCCGGATGGCGAAAGCATGGAACTGCTTCCCGATCATCAAGACCCGCTGGCCACGCCCATTATCCTCATGACAAGTTATGGAAACGAACGCATCGCTGTGGAGGCGCTAAAATCAGGCGCGCTGGACTATGTGGTCAAATCCCCCGAGTCCATGCTCGATATGCCTCATCTCGCTGAACGCGCCATCGAGCAATGGGCTGCTCGCGCCGAACGCGCACGAATGCAGAAGGCTCTGCTTGAAAGTGAGGCGCAATTCCGTTTGCTCGCCGAAAACGCCAGCGACATGATCTCGCGGCTTTCAACCGACGGAAATCTGCTTTACGTCTCACCTGCCTGTGAAGCCCTTCTAGGGTATACCCCTGAAGAGCTCACTGGAAAAAATAGTTTTGAACTTATTCATAAAGATGACCGCAAAATTGTAAGAAACCTTTTCAATGGAAATCCATCCGACGCCACCTACACGATTGCTCATCGAGCCTTGCACAAAGATGGACATTACGTCTGGTTGGAATCATCCACCCGCGCCATTCTTGACCGTAAAACTGGTTCCATTCTCGAGGTGCAGACGGCTTCCCGTGACATTACTGAACGAAAAAGAACCGAGCAAGCCCTGCAAGACGCGCATACTCACCTGCAGGAGGCCTACGAAAGAACAATAGAAGGCTGGGTGCGCGCCCTCGACCTTCGAGACCGCGAAACTGAAGGCCACACACAACGCGTTACCGAATTGACATTAAGGGTGGCCGCCACACTTGGCTTTACCGATGAAGAACTTTCACACATCAAGCGCGGCGCCTTGTTACATGATATGGGGAAAATGGCGATCCCGGATGAAATATTACAGAAACCAGGTCCGCTCAACGAAGTGGAATGGGAAAAAATGCGTCGTCATCCCATGTATGCTTATGAAATGCTCTCCCCCATCACCTATCTTCATCCTGCACTTGAAATCCCCTTTTATCATCACGAACGCTGGGATGGAAGCGGATATCCGCGAGGCTTAAAAGGTGAAGACATTCCTCTCGCCGCAAGGCTTTTTGCCATCATAGATGTTTGGGATGCATTAAGCAGTGACCGTCCCTACCGAAAAAAATTACCCCGCGCAGAAGTGATAGCTTACCTGCGAGAAAAATCAGGCCAGCTTTTTGACCCAAAGCTCATAAAGGTCTTCCTCTCAATCATGGAAATTGAAAGTAAATAAAAAGAGACGGCACAAAGTGTGTGCCGTCTCTTACTTTAAGGTTAGGTTATCGCGCTCGGCCTGACGAGGTTTTCGCCTGTTCTTTTGTTACGCTGATCAACACAGCGCGGACTGAGATACGGTTGGCATATGTATCCTTGGCTTCATTGTAGTTCTTACACGTGATCAATGTCAGCCAGGAATCCTCTTCATGCTTCAACACCGAAGTATTGTTCGGAGCAATGGTCTTGTTCTCTCGAACCTGATACACATATGCATACCCATACGCGTGGATGATCACCTTGTCACCCCATTTGAGGTTACCAAGTTTTGCAAACGGGCCGGGCTTGCCATTAGAGAGGGTCACATGCCCGGTCAGCGCGCTGTTTCCTTGCCAGGATGGGAAAGCGGTTCCATCCAACCAACCAGCCTGATTGCCCAGCCAGGAGACATTCCAATCTCCGTCCACCAAAGGCACGCCAACAATTGGCAGTGAAACACCCAGGCTCGGAATCTCCATCCATACATCCGTAGCTGCGTACATCTTCGATGCGGGTTGCTCAGGCAGGATAGTATTGATTCCGGGTGCAAATCCTGTGACAGGTAAGAAGTAAGGCAAGCTCACAGCTGGATCATTAGTACTGTCGCGATTACCGCCTCCACTATTACCGCCACCACCGCCACCGTTTGTGGTTCGATTCCAGACAACTACATTCGACGGAACAATAGATGGCTGATTATTCCAATCATCTGTAAAGCTTCCACCATTAGCCAAATCAGTGGCTGAAAGAGCTGTGTTTTGAACCTGATTCACCGCATCATCAACCGTTACGCGGAAGGTGATCACCAATTCGTTGACAGCGGAGGTTTCATCTAGATTGCCATCATCCTCACCAATCGTACCCTGCCACTGGATCCTGCCGTTGGTGCCAAAATTTGGATCAAATGCGCACGATGAAAGAGTTGTCTCCAAGGGGGTCGTGGCATTTACAGGGCTTGTAAATGTGTTGGCAGGGCTCGGTGATACACAGGTGAGACTATTAACTACGTAGGTTGTTCCGGCTGGGATCTCATCTACGATTTGGACATTGATGGCATCAACATTGCTGCTATTGATCCAAACCATGCGGAATTCTAATTGCGGCAGGCCCGCCTCACTGAAGGTCTTGATGGCGGAAGGAGGATCGAAAATGCTTGCTGCGTTGCCATAGTAATTGGCATCGTCCGTGACAGGGGTCGGAGTTTCATCGCTTGAAGCGCTGGCGGTGTTGTCGTGCGATCCCGCAGCGGCTGTCACCGAACAGGTGTAGACCCAGGTCTCCGTCGTCTCCAGGATGCCATCCCCATCGTCACCCGTCGGCGCGCTCAACGTACACTG
>NZ_JBXMTI010000045.1:0-19635 GCF_057083605.1 Candidatus Villigracilis sp.
CACCAGAATATAATCGCTTATGGGCTCAACCCATCAACTGGTCGTGGACGCGTCGCAATTTGCACGATTGGGCAGCAAAGAAATCATCAGCACTATGTTGAATTACTTATCGAACATTCCACTAGGATAGTTTTCAATCTGGTTGAAAATTATCTTCAAGGTAATAATTATCCGAATTCATACACCCATCTAGAATTTAGCGGGGACAACCAGTATACTGCCGCGATTATTCGACCAAAGGAATCGCCGCATGTGCAACAACCTGACTCAAATCTCTCAATCCTACGAAGATCGTGCCGTCTTTCGTTGTGAACACAACACCTTTCACATTGCATGGGACAAGAGCGTCATTCATCTATCTTTCGATGAATTGTTCCTCCATGCATGGTAGAACGATCCATCTTATTGACATTCCACTTATTTGAGATAAAATACAACCCGCTGATAAAAAAGGCATGCCGAAGTGGCGGAATTGGCAGACGCGCTACGTTCAGGGCGTAGTGAGCTTACGCTCATGAGGGTTCAAGTCCCTCCTTCGGCACCAAAAATAAGACTCGCGAAAGCGGGTCTTTTTTCTTAACGGGAAAGGATCAAATCCATTGGCAGCATTGTTCCCTGACGGGTCAAATCTGCGTAATCTAGATAATCTGCGGATAAAGCCTGCATAAAACGGACGGGGGTGGTATAATTGCACTATAAAAAAGAAGCTCCTTCATCTAATGCGGACACGAAGTTTTCCCCCATCTTCGTGTCTTTTTATGCCAATTTGATACGTTTTTTCCAAATTTAAGGATATTTATGGCTGAAGAAAGTTTGATCGCAGGAAACGTTGAATCCGTAGACATTGACGCCCAAATGCGCTCCGCGTATCTCGACTACGCCATGAGTGTGATCGTGGCGCGCGCTCTGCCAGATGCCCGTGATGGGCTAAAACCTGTCCACAGGCGCATCTTGTTTGCCATGCATGAGTTGGGTATTCGTTCAAACTCATCCTACAAGAAGTCTGCCCGCATCGTGGGTGAGGTATTAGGAAAATACCACCCGCATGGTGATTCGGCTGTCTATGAATCCATGGCGCGCATGGCGCAGGATTTCTCCCTGCGTTATCTGCTGGTGGATGGTCAGGGTAACTTCGGCTCAGTAGATGGTGATGCCCCAGCAGCCATGCGTTATACAGAAGCGCGCCTACAGAAGATGGCTGAAGAATTGCTGGCCGATCTTGAAAAAGATACAGTGGACTTTGGCCCCAACTTTGACGACTCACTTGAAGAGCCGCTCGTTCTTCCCGCGCGTTTGCCGAATCTGCTGCTCAATGGGGCTTCGGGCATCGCTGTGGGCATGGCCACCAACATCCCGCCACAGAACCTGCGTGAGCTGGTTGGCGCGATCAATTACCTGATCGATAACTACGATAAAGCTGAAGATGTCAATGTTGATGATCTGATGAAGTTCGTGCTTGGCCCAGATTTTCCCACTGGCGGCATGATCGTCGGGACGGAGGGAATCGTCTCGGCGTATGGAACAGGCCGAGGCCGAATCGTGATGCGCGGCGTCGCTCATATCGAAGAGACCAAGGCTGGACGTTTTCAAATCAACATTACGGAGATTCCCTACCAGGTCAATAAGTCGACTTTGATCGAACGCATCGCTGAACTCGTGCGGGATGGCAAGATCGATCAGATTTCAGACCTGCGCGATGAGTCTGACCAGCGCGGTATGAGCATCATCATTGAATTGAAGCGTACCGCTCAACCCAAGAAGGTTCTCAACCAACTTTATAAATACACGGCTTTGCAATCCACTTTTGGTGTGCAGATGCTGGCGCTTGTGGATGGCGAACCGCGCACCCTGCCGCTCAAACGTATGTTGCAGATCTTCATCGAGCATCGCCAGACCGTGATCGTGCGCCGCTCTAATTTTGAGCTGGCAAAAGCGCGCGCCCGCCTGCATATTTTGGACGGTTACATGATTGCGCTCAATAATATTGAGAAGGTTATCAAGACCATCCGCGAGGCGGAAGATGCAGATGTAGCCAAGACCAATTTAATGCAGCGCTTCAAGTTGAGTGAATTACAGGCCCAGGCGATTCTGGATATGCAGTTGCGCCGCCTGGCGGCCCTGGAACGCTGGAAGATTGAAGAAGAGCACAAGCAGGTACGCGCTACCATTGATTATCTTGAAGACTTGATTGCGCACCCTAAGAAGATCCTTGCACTGATTAAAGCTGAATTGATCGAGCTGGCAGAAAAATATGGCGATGATCGACGCACACGCATTGCCGCCGAAGCTAAGGAAGATATTCATGATGAAGATCTGGTGGCGGATGAATCGGTGCTGATCAGCCTGACCGAGCGTGGATATATCAAACGCGTGGCCGCCTCTGCCTTCCGCTCGCAAAGCCGTGGCGGACGTGGTGTGATGGGACACACGACCAAGGATGAAGATGAAGTTGTAATGCTCATCCCCGCGCGCACGTTGAATACGATGTTATTCTTCTCGGATAAAGGCAAGGTATATTCTGAGAGGGTTTATCAGATTCCAGATTCAGACCGCGCTACAAAGGGTATTCCATTGGTCAATGTCTTGTCGCTTGATCCAAATGAAAAAGTAACAGCGGCAATGGCAGTCGGGAGTTTCTCCTCGGATAGCTTCTGCATGTTGATGACGGGCCGCGGCAAGGTCAAGCGCGTATCGATGGAAGAATTCGCATCGGTCCGCCCCTCAGGCTTGATCGCCATGTCTTTGGAAGAGGGTGACCAGTTAGGCTGGGCGCGCCTCACCTCTGGCAAGGATGAGATCATCATTGTCACTGAAAATGGACAGGCTTTGCGCTTCAGCGAAACCAAAGTCCGTTCCATGGGGCGTCAGGCCGCAGGTGTGCAAGGCATCCGCCTGAAAAAAGGTGATGCTGTCACCAGCATGGATGTAGTTGAAAAGGATGGCGCATTGTTGGTCGCTACAACCAAAGGCTTCGGAAAGCAAACCCCGCTGACCGAATATACGCCCAAGGGACGCGCAACGGGCGGCATATCTACAATTGACCAAAAGGCAATCGATGAAATTGGCAAGATCGCTGCCGCACGTGTTGTGCAAAAAGCCGATGACCTGACCATCATGACATCCAATGGCGTTACCCTGCGCCTCAAAGTGAAGGATGTAAAACAGTCAGGCCGTGCAACCAGAGGTGTGCATCTAATCAAGCCGCAGGAGGGTGATAGTGTGGCTTCCGTGGCGCGCATCTCAGCCGATGATTTGAAAAAGGCTGGCGCGCAAATCAATGAAAGTGAAGTTGTGGAAGAGCAGCCAAAGTTGGTATAAAACAAAACATGACTCGCTTAGAAATTAATCTTTCGCGGATGAGTTTGTTTTTAAGAGCAAAACGGGACGCAGATAAACGCAGAAAACGCTGATCTTGCTTTTTGTCAGCGAAAATCAGCGTTCATCTGCGTCCAAATGTAATTTTGGGTCTATTATGTTTTTCTTTAATTTCCCGACTAAAACCCAATCTTATTCGTCACCAGCAAACATAGTGCGCCGATGATGCAAACTGCCAGCAGCAGCATTACGGAAATCACGAACCGCTGCATGGAACTCATCCCTAAAAAGCGGCTTGAATTCCCTGCGCGGGGGGAATCTGTATCTGTCCCTGAGGCGGGTTGGAATTTTGCTTCATCTTCCTCGTAAAACGGTGTGGCTGCGGCATCATCACGGAGATTATCAAACATGGTCACCTCAATTTTTCACGAGTATATCACGCAGCGGGTCTCAGGCTCACATCCCCGAATCGGACGATAACGGAGTTGTTATGAGCATCTCGCAATCTTAAACTTCCATCCGATTCGAGGCCGATCAACTCGCCGACAATTGGCTCTTCAGACGATGTTTCGCTTCCTGCATAAACTTGAACCTGCTCACCGCGAAAAGCAAGCATCCTCTCCCAGGCGTTTATAAACTCATCAGTTCCCATTCGTTCGCGCCATGAAATGAATGCGCTCAAAATATCGAACAGAATTTCCTCACGGGCAGGTGGCTCCTTGCCAAGCTCAGCCTCAATGCTCGTTGCAGGGAATTGCAGCACATCAGCAGGCGGTACTGATGTTTTATATACATTGATCCCCATACCAATCACAAGCGAATCCACATCTGCACCAGACCAGACCGTTTCAACGAGAACCCCCGCTGTTTTTTTTCCATTCAGTAATATGTCATTCGGCCATTTGATGCGCGGAGCGAGACCAAGCTTGAGGCAAGAGTCTGCGATTGAAAGCGCCGCCAGGCCCACGGTCCGCGAGAGATGCGGGTATTGAGAGGGGGAGGGGCGCAAGATCAAACTAAAAGCGAGGGCACTACCTTTTGGTGTGAACCATTTTCGGTTAAGTCTGCCGCGGCCTTGTGTCTGTTCATCTGCGATCACAATCGATAGATCTTTTGCACCACCTGCCGCCCAAGCCAATGCTTCATCGTTGGTGGAACCGATGGAATCAAAATAGCGCAAGCCGCCGAGATTTAATCTGGAAAGGTGTTTCTTGAGGGAGGTTTCGTTCATGAGTATAAAAACGTTTCGTCATTGCGAGGAGGGCGCTCTTCCCGACAAAGCAATCCTCATCGCAATGTTAGAGATTGCTTCGCCGCCAAGAACAAGTGCGCGGCTCGCAATGACGAAAGTATTGGCTATTGAACAATATCATACGGGTTGATGTTGGTTCCACCCAAACGGATTTCAAAGTGCAAATGCGCGCCGAAGGAGTTACCGGTATTTCCTGAAAGACCGATCAATGTGCCCTGACCCACAGACTGACATACACTCACATTGATCTGACTCAAGTGGGCATAAACCGTTACATAACCATTGCCATGGTCGATTTGCACCACGTTACCATACCCATAGTTATAGCCGCCTTGCGCCATGGTCACAATACCTGTGCCGGCTGCGTAAACATTTGCGCCAACGTCAGCTGTAATATCAATACCAAGATGGCCGGGGCCATAGGCATTTCCAGATAGAGAATGCGAATCTGCTGGCCAACCGAACCCTGAACCCACAGGCCCGCCGCCGCACGCATTCCCACCAATTTCCGATGTGCCCGTACCAGCGCCTCTACCCGCAGTTTGCAGGTCTGCGGCCCAGTTGCGCAACTCGCGCGAACCGCCGGGGATCATCACCAGCGTGCCGGGTTTCACTGTGGGGTCGGTCAGGTCAATATCGTTGCCGGGGAAAGCAATGATGTCATCGGCGTTCACCTCCGACTCAACTGAGAATTCCTCTGCAACAGATTCAAAAGTATCACCCTCCTGCCACTCGTAATACAGCCCATCCACAGGTGGGATGGTTAATTCCATACCGGGCTTTAGGTTGTGCGGGTTATCTTCCAGTTGCGTATTGACGTAAAGAATGGATTCGGTCTTGATCTTGAATTCATCCGCGATCCTCAACATGGCATCACCGCGCGAAACGCGATAGACAACGGATTGATATCGCGGCCGTTCGGGGATTTTTGTTTTCAATTGCAGTTCGCGGAAGATGGATGAAATATCGCTTCCATCCACGCCGGCAATGGGTACCCCAACCTGGGGCTGACCGGGGTCTGATTCATTTGTCGGTTGTACAACTGGCGGCAGGGTGGTGGTTGGAAGCGAACTCTTATAAAGAATGGTTGAGCCCAGCAAGCCGACCACGATAATAATGGTCAAGACCCAACTGACGGCTGAAAAACGATCCACCTTGTTTTTGACCTGGGGTGGTGTTGCGGATGGCTCACTAACTGCCGCTTCAACTTTTGGTTTCCGTTTAAATTTTTGACCCAGAGTGGAAAAGAAGGATCGAATTTTTTCTAAAATATTTTTCATTCTTTATGGTGACGCAAATGCTGATTTGCGTTATGCATCCTTGGTGAGATTCTCAAGAAATTCCATATTATTTTTCGCGCGTTCCATACGAGTGAGGATGGCCTCAGTAGCTACGGAATTATCCATGCCTGCGCCCTGGGGCGGGGGGGAGATCATCTGAATGAACATGCGGCGCATCAGCCAGACGCGTTGCAACAGGTCTGGGCCGAGCAGCAGGTCTTCGCGGCGGGTGGACGAGCGTTCTATATCCACAGCGGGGAAGATGCGGCGTTCCTGCAATTTGCGTGAGAGGATCAATTCCATATTGCCGGTGCCTTTGAATTCCTCATACACCACATCATCGAGGCGGGAACCGGTATCCACCAGACAGGTGGCGATGATGGTGAGCGATCCGCCATCTTCCACGTTGCGTGCCGCACCAAAGAAGCGCTTGGGCGGGTATAACGCAGATGGATCCATACCACCGGAGAGGGTGCGCCCGGAGGGGTTGACGACCAGGTTATAAGCGCGTGCGAGGCGTGTGATCGAGTCCATTAGGATGACAACGTGACGGCCAATCTCAACCAACCTTTTTGCGCGCTCCAGAGCCAATTCCGCCGTGCGGACGTGGGAGGTGACGGGTTCGTCAAAAGTGGAGGCAACAACTTCCGCATCCACAGAGCGATCCATGTCGGTCACTTCTTCAGGACGTTCACCGATCAAGGCAATGATCAGGTGCACATCTGGATATTTAGTTGAAATGGAGTTTGCAATTTGCTTGAGAATGGTGGTCTTACCCGCCTTGGGAGGAGAAACAATAAGTCCGCGCTGGCCTCGGCCGATTGGAGTAATCAGGTTGATAAGACGAGGGGCCAGAGTATCGTGCTCAATTTCAAGGTCAAACCGTACTTCTGGGAAAATGGGGGTTAGGTTTTCAAAAATAACACGGCGGGAGACTTCCTGTGGCTCTATGCCATTGATCGATTCCACTTTGAGCAGGCCAAAGTGTCTTTCACTTTCGCGCGGAGGGCGTACCTGCCCGATCACAAGGTCGCCAGCGCGGAGGTCGTATCTTCTTAATTGCGCCTGCGAAACGTAGACATCCTGATCGCTAATGCGGTAATTTGTGGCCCGCAGGAAACCGATGCCTTCGCTCATGATCTCCAAAATACCGCCGCGCAGTTCAATGCCCTCCTTTTGCGCCTCCGCCTCGCGGATCATCATCGCAAGGGATTCTTTCTTTAAGCGGTTGAAATTTGGAATATTCAGGCTTTTGGCAATGCCGCGCAGCTTTGAAAGCGGTTCGTTCTCTAGTTCAAGTATTTTCATGTTGTGTTCTCTTATGGGGAAATGGAATGGGAATACAAAACTGATCAGCCTCCCTTTTGGCGGGCTGATGAATCCTTAAGAAGTTGTTGGAGAATTTGGGGTTGGAGTCAAGGTTATCGTTACGATTTCCACACGAATTGACATTGTATGTGTGGTGCCAAAGCAAATGTCGGTTATCAAATATCAGGGGAAGTAGTCAGATTATAGCACGCCCACAGATATGCCGCAAGCAGATAATTCAAGAATCGAGAATGCGATTCTGATACATCCACAAGCGGTGATACAAACCATCTGCCCGAACCAAATCCACATGTCTTCCGCGTTCCACAATGCGGCCATGATCCATCACGAGCATCTCGTCCATGTTCTCCATCCCTACCAAACGATGTGTGATGAGCAGGGATGTTTTCTTTTTCATCAAGGCAAACAAAGTTTCTAGCACCTGTTTTTCAGTCAACGGGTCGAGGTTGGCGGTAGGCTCATCTAGAATCAAAATCGGTGCATCTTTGATGATTGCGCGAGCAATTGCCAACCGCTGCCTCTCGCCGCCTGATAGGCGCAATCCCTGCTCACCGATCATTGTGTCGTAGCCTTTTGGAAGGCTCAAAATAAAATCATGGATTTGTGCATCCTGTGCAGCGGATTCGACTTCTTCTCTTGTGACTTTGCGGCGGGCGAAGCGCAGGTTTTCATAAATGGATGTGTTGAAGAAATAAGTGTTCTGGGAGACAAGTCCGATTCTTTCCCGTACCTGATCCTGATTCAGCTCTTTGAGCGATTCTCCGCTGAGAGTTATTTCCCCAGAACCGTAATCCCAAAACCTCAGCAAGAGATGCGCAAGGGTTGATTTGCCCGCACCGCTCGGCCCGACGATAGCAGTCGAAGTTGAAGGTCGAAGGTCGAAGGTCACGTTTTGCAGGGCAGGGGATGATTGGTTGGGGTAGGTAAAGGAGAGATTGTTAACAAGTAACGAGTTATGAGTAACAAGTTGTTTTTCCTTGTTACTTGTTCCTTGGCTCTCGTCTCTGATCTCGGGCTCCGTATCTACAACTTCAAATAATCGTTTCGCGGCTTCACGGGAGGAATTCCACATTTGGGCGGCTAGGGGTAATGGGGTGACAGCTTCGAAGGAGGCGAAGGTGAGCAATGTTAGTGAGGCTAGCATGGGGCCAGCGAGGTTGCCTGATGTTACTTGTAGAATACAAAGAAAGAGTACTGTCCATAAGCCAAGGTTGGTGAGCAGGGTGGATAGGCACGCGTGGAGGCCCGTCACGCGTGCCACGCGGCGTTGAGCATTTCCGTAATCAAGGCCATTGGATGCGATTTGATCCAGGCGTTCATCAGCGTGGCCATAGGCGAGTAAATCAGCCATGCCTTGGATTCCGTCTACGAGGCGGGTGTGTAAATCTCCACGCAGGGTGATGGTCTGCTCGGCGGGCTTGCGGCTGATGATTTGCGCGAGGATTGGGAGCACAAGGCCGAGGCTAAGAAAAAACATCAGGAAAACAGGAGCAAGTATCGGGTAGAAAGATGCGAGAAATATCGAAGTGAAAATGCCAACGATGGCAGCGGTCAACGGGGGAGAGACAACTCGAACGTAGAAATTTTCCAACGTTTCCACATCACCGATGATGCGGGCGAGCAAGTCCCCTGCGCGGAATTCCATCAGGCGGGCGGGGGCGAGGGGTTCGAGTTTTTCATAGAACCAGACACGCAGGCGAGAAAGCAAACGGAAGGTGACATCGTGCGAAACGAGGCGCTCGAGGTAGCGAAAGATGCCGCGCGTGATGCCGAAGAAACGCACACCGACGACAGAGACGCCCAGGTCTGCGACGGATGGATGCAATGCTGCGGTGGAGATGAGCCAGGCGGATGTGCCCATCAGCGCAACACTTGAGCCAATAGTGGCCGAGCCGATAAGCACGGAGAGGCCGACGCGATGCCAATTGCCGTGGAGGAAGGAGAGGAGGCGGGGGAGAATTTTTAATTTTTGATTTACGATTTTGGATTGACGATTGGGGTTCTCAAGTTGAGCGTTGAATGTTGAACGTCGAACGTCGAAGGTCACAGGTCGAAGGCTTTTAGTGACGTTTGACTTTTGACCTTCGACCCGTGAGTTCACCATGCTTGCATACATGCCATTCTTTTTGATGAGTTCGCTGTGCGTGCCTTGCTCGATAATGCAACCTTGATCGAGCACGATGATCTGGTCGGATTGGAAGATGGTGTTGAGGCGATGAGCGATGGTGATGGTGGTGCGGCCCTGCATTAACTTGTTTGTGGATTCTTCAAGCAGTGATTCGGTTTCAGGGTCAAGGCTGGAGGTGGGTTCGTCGAGAATCAGAATAGGAGCATCTTTGAGGAAGGCACGTGCGATGGCAACGCGTTGGGCTTGTCCGCTGGAGAGGCGGGCTCCGCTTTCGCCGACGATGGTTTCATATTTATCTGGAAGCGATTCAATAAATTCATGCAGGTGCGCAGCTTGTGCGGCGGCGACGATTTCTTCGTGAGTCGCGTCCGCTTTGCCAAGGTGGATGTTGGCGGCGATGGTGTCGTGGAAGAGGTGTGGGCGTTGGGGAACCCAAGCGATAACAGAGTGTGAATGGTAGGTTGGTGTGTTTGGAGAATTAGGGATAGGAGAATTGGAGACTGGAGACTGGAGATTCAGAAGTGGTAATTGGTAATTAGTAATTATTCGGCCCTCGGTGGGTTGGATGAAGCCGAGGAGGAGTTGAACGAGGGTGGATTTGCCTGCACCTGTTTTGCCGACTAGGGCGATGTGTTGGCCTTTGTTTATCTTCAGATTTATGTTTTGTAATGCTGGTGTAGTTTCATTTTGATAAGTGAACGAAACATTTTCGAAAGCAATGTTATCAAGCGTAGTTGCGACTTCAGTCGCTGGTTGACGACTAAAGTCGTCACTACGATTCAGTGGCGTATCCAGTATTTCATAAATCCTCTTCGCCGCTGTCGTGCCAGACATTCCTGCGTGGAATCTTGCGCCGAGAGCACGTAGTGGCATATAAAACTCTGGAGCGAGCACGAGCAGGAAGAGCGCAGGCTGGAAGTCCATTTTGGCGTAGAGCAGGCGAAAGCCAATCTCAACGGCAATGACGGCGGTACTGAGGGTGGCGAGCAATTCAAGCGCGAGTGCAGAGATGAAGGTGATGCGTAACACGCTCATTGTGGTATCGCGGAATTTTTCACTGACTTGCGCGATGGTGCGAGTCTGCGCTTTGGATTGGCCGAAGAGTTTGAGGGTGGTTAGGCCTTGCAGGCTGTCAAGGAAGTGTGCGCTCAACAAACGCAAGGTTTCGTATTGGCGCTTGGTGACGATCTCTGCGCCTTTGCCAATCATAATCATAAAGAAGGGAATCAACGGCGCGGTGAATAGAAGGATAATGCCTGAGAGCAGGTCAATGGGAAAAACAAAGATAAGAATGGAAAGAGGAACAAGAGCGGTAATTACTAATTGCGGAAGATATTGGCTGAAGTATGCGTCGAGCGCTTCGATGCCTTCCACGGCGGCGGCGGTCAGTTCACCTGTGCGCTGTTCGCGGGCGTAGGCGGGACCAAGTTTGAGGATGTGAGCGAAGAGTCGATTGCGTAAGTCTGTTTTGATTTTTATGGCGACGGCGTTGGCGGCGACTTCATTGAGCCAGCTTAGGAGGGAACGTCCGCTGATGGCAACGAGGATGAAGATCAGCGGACGCATCACCTGCGCGAGTACCTGCTTCTCAAGAAAGGCAGCATTGATCACGCTGCTGAGGAACCACGCCTGCCAAATGGTCAGCAACCCAGCTAAAAGTCCAGAGAGAACCGTTAAGAGGAGGGGGAAGCGAGTGTCGCGGGTGAGGGTTAGGAGTCGGCGGTGCATGGTTGAGTCAAAAGTCGAAGGTCAAAGGTCTAAGGTTATCAGGTTAAAAAGTTGAAAGGTTGAAAGAACATGCCCCTTCAACCTTCCAACTTTTTGTTTGAGAATTCGGATAGCAAGCTATCCGAGTCCAGAGTTAATAGACGAGGCTTTTCTTGTCTGTGCTGATGCGCTTGCGGAACATGTAGTAGGTCCAGCCCTGGTAGACGAGGACGATGGGGACGAAGATCAACGCAACAATCGACATGACACCAAGCGTGTATTGTGAGGATGACGCGTTATAGATGGTGAGCGACCAGGCGGGATTGGTGGTGGAGAGCATCACGTTGGGGAAGGTCATCGAGAAGAAGGTGACTTGAGTCAACACGATGTTGAGCGCGACCATTACGAAGGCCCAGCCTTCCATCTTGTTGTTAACGAAGTAGCCTGCAACGAGCAAGGCGGCAACAGCGGCAATCGGAATGATGCCAGGGTTGACGATGCCGCGCGCCCAGAAGCCAGCCAGGTAGGTGAAGACGCCGAGGGCAATGTAAAGCACGCTTGCGCCGATCCACAATTTCTTTGCGAAGGCATTGACGCGTTCACGGAGTTCACCTTCGAGTTTGAGGCCCAGGAAGTTCGCGCCGTGAAGCAGGAAGATGGCAACGGTAGTGAGTCCGCCAAGCAAGCCATAGGGGTTGAGCAAGGTAAAGAGATTGCCAGTGAACATCATATCTGCATTGATCGGTACGCCACGCGCAAGATTTGCGAAGGCGGCACCAAGCAAAAGCGCAGAGAGGAACGAACCGATGGAGATCATCCAGTCGAAGCGGTTGCGCCAGGCAGGAGAAGCATCCTTTGAGCGATATTCAAAAGAGATGCCGCGGATGATGAGGCCGACCAGCAAAAGGAAGAGCGCGAGATAGAAGCCGCTGAACATGGTGGCGTACCAATGCGGGAAGGCTGCGAAGGTCGCTCCGCCTGCTGTGAGAAGCCAGACTTCATTTCCATCCCAAACTGAACCGATGGAGTTGATGATGGCGCGGCGTTCTTCATCTTTTTTGCCGAGGAAGGGCAGGAGCATTCCCACGCCGAAGTCGAAACCTTCGAGGAAGAAGAAGCCGATCCACAGTACGGCGATGAGAATGAACCAAAGGATTTGTAGGAATTCGTATGACATTAATTATCTCCTTATAGAGTGCAACGACTCTGTCGTTACTTGCAAAGCCTGGAGACTTTGCACCCCACTTTAGTCTTGTGAACCAACGAGCACGGGAGTTGCATCAGTTGATTCGTTTACATCAACTGATTCGTGCATGGCGGCATCTGGGCCGGCAATGGCAAATTTCTTCATCAGGTAGACCATGGATACAGCCAGCGAGCCATAGACAGCGGTGTAACCGATGAGAGAGATGAGCAGGTCAACTGTGGTGAGATTCGGGGAGACCGCATCTTCCACTTTGAGCAAGCCGTACACGATCCAGGGTTGGCGTCCCATTTCGGTCAGGATCCAGCCGCTGGCGTTGGCAAGATATGGCAGGATGAGAATCCACGGGGCCCACTTCATCCATTTGGCTTTGGTGATGTCACCACGCATATTTGCCCAGACAAAGAAAGCCGTGATGGCGATCATTGCCAGGCCGAAAGCCATCATGATGCGGAAGGTCCAGTAGGTGACAACCATCAATGGGATGTAGTCGCCTGGGCCAAATTCCCGTTCATACTGCGCCTGAAGTTCGTTCACACCTTTGACTTCACAGGTAAAGTTATTGCAGGCGAGGAAGCTCATGGCGTATGGAATTCGGATGGACCAGACTTCTTTTTTGCCACTTAGGTCACCGATGGTAAGCAGGGAGAAAGAAGCGGGTTGTTCAGTTTCCCAAACGGCTTCAAGGGCGGCTAATTTCATTGGCTGTACTTCGGCCATGTATTGTCCCATGGTGTGACCGCCGAGGAAGATCAACACACCGGCGATGAGTCCGCTAACGGCGGCGATGGTGAACGAGCGTTTGAAGAAATCCAGGTTTTGTTTGCGGGCGATGTGGTATGCGCTGACTGCCAGGATCATAAAGGCGGCCATGGCTACGCCATCGGAAATGGTGTGCCAGAAAAAGACCCACCCCTTGGGGTTGCCGATCAGGGCGAAGAAGTTCACCAATTCAAGGCGTCCGTTGGCTTCGTTGTAGACAAAGGAATTTGCAGGCGGGGCTTGCATAAAACCGTTCGCCAGCAGAATCCAGAGGGCCGAAAGATTTGAACCGATGGCAACCATCCAGATGGAAGCCAGGTGAACTTTTTCAGGGACACGGCCTTCGCCGAAAATCCAGATTCCCAGGAATGTGGATTCCATGAAAAATGCCATCAGGGCTTCCACCGCAAGGGGAGCGCCGAAGATGTCACCGACATAGCGTGAATATTCAGACCAGTTCATACCGAACTGGAATTCCTGCACGATACCTGTTACAACGCCTATGGCAAAGTTGATCAGGAATAACTTACCCCAAAACTTTGCCATCTTGTTCCAGGTTTCATCTTTTGTTTGGTAATAACGGGTTTGAAAAAAAGCTACATACCAGCCCAGCCCCAAAGTCAGCGGGACGAAGAGCCAGTGATAAATAGTGGTCAGGCCAAATTGCCATCTTGATAGTGTGATCGGGTCCATATATTTGTTCTCCAAAAGGGATTATTAATTACATTGTGTTCATGTACTATGTTGTATGAATTGAACTCGATAATCGTTGACTCCTTTCCATGAAAATTTCTTCAAACATTTATCATTTCCCATTAGGCGGATTACGAAATACTAACGGGAATGAGTTTTTCGACAGGGATTGGGGCTGGTGAGTTATGGGTTGTTAGCTTGGTTTCGATCAAATTACCTTCTTCCACCAGTTGTTGAAAGGTGATGCGCCCCATTTCGTCACGCAGTAAATTCTTTAGTCGCACCCACTGACAGTGTACAGGGCATTTAATTTCAAACGGGCACTCGCCGGGTTTGAGAATGCAATCGGAAAGATAGAGTTCACCTTCAAAGTGTTCAACGACTTGCAGAAGGGTGATCTCCTGCGGAGCGCGGGCAAGGGTGATGCCGCCATCACGCCCTGCCTGTGTAACAATGAACTTTCCGCCTGCCAACTCTGCGACAATGCGAAGGAGCAACTGCGGAGGAATGAGCATTTCACGCCCGATCTCAGAGCTTGAAAAGCGCTTGCCAACTTCCTTTTTGGAAAGGGCCAGAATTACTCGAACGGCGTAATCGGTTTGTCTATTGATACGGAGCATGATCTTTTCCAGTCATATGTTTAGTGTGGGAGTCAACGTTGACGGCTATTGTAAGAATATGCTCTCTATTTTGGATGTGTAATATGTCACAATGTAAAATGACATTTGTCCTTTATTTTCTACACAGCGAACGATATTTATTACAAGATTAATCGAGGCTATTTTTGGTTTGAGACGCAGAAATTCCTACTATGGTTATTATTAATCCCATCTCTGCTATACAAACAACTAATTCCCGTCATTGCGAGGGTGTCTTGTTCGTGCCCGACACTTGCGCCGTACGCCAGTGCGGTGAGCAATCCCAACCACAATTCTGAGATTGCTTCGCTACCAAAAGGCAAGACCGGCAGCTCGCAACACTTGCGCCGCACGCCAGTGCAGGTGTGACGAGTGTAGGTAGAGAATTGATCCATAGCTACATAGAAAGAGATTGAAAATCTGTCACATTTGTGTCATCCATGGAGAGGGGTTTCAAATTAGGAATTGTTTCTTTGAGATGCGATATAATCGCAAAAACTTAACTCATGAGGTAATACATGATAGACCCCGTAATTTTTTCGTTCAAATTGTTTAATTGGGAAATCGTCCTGCGCTGGTATGGTGTGCTGGTGATGCTTGGCGCAGTTGCAGGCGCGTGGTGGGCCGAGAGGGAGATCAGGCGCCGCGGTGAGAATGGTGAAGTGGTCTGGGATGCGATGATCTGGGTTTTGCCGATTGGCATCATCGGCGCGCGCTTATGGTATGTGGTCAATAACATGTTGGGCGGTAGTACTTACTATAATGAAAACCCGATAAAGATTCTGTACGTTTGGGAGGGCGGCCTGCATTTCTTTGGCGGTCTGCTTTTTGGCGTGATCACACTTGCCATCTTTTTGAAAAATAGCGGCAAGGATGTGTGGCTCTTCCTGGATGCGCTCGCTCCTGCGACTTTACTCGGCCAGGCCATTGCGCGCCCTGCAAATTTCATCAATCAGGAATTGTATGGCCAGCCGACTCAACTTCCGTGGGGCATTTCGATTGATGCGGGTCATCGCCTCGCTCAATACGCGGACCTGAGCCAGTTCCCAGTCGAATCAACTCGCTTCCACCCGACCTTTGCCTACGAAATGGTCTTGAATTTTCTGATCGTCCTATTCCTATGGTGGCTTTCCCGCCGCTATGAAGAAGATTTAAAGCCGGGCGCATTATTCAGCGCATGGTTGGTGCTTGCAGGGCTTTCACGCACCTTCATTGAATTCTTCCGCCCAGACCAGCCTCGCGTCGGCGAATCCTTTGTCAGTTACACTATGCTGATTTCATTCTTGATGGCGGTTGCTGGTGTCGTCATGCTGTTGGTGCGTTATGGGAAATTACAGCTCGCCATGGCCGAAGGCTGGGAAGATGAGTATCAGATCACGTCGCCTAAGAAGAAGCCCCGCACACGTGCCAAGTCCTTTTCTGAGGATGTGTCAGATATGGATGCTGAGATGGTCACCAGACCTGTGAAGAAAAAGACTGTTGCAAAAGCACAGACACCAGCCAGGAAAACGGCTGTAAAGAAAGCACCGGTTACATCGTTCCCGAAGGGGAAGAAGACAACAACAAAACGTAAAACCGAGAAGTAGTAATACAAAAAGAGAGCGCCGCGCGGCGCTCTCTTTTTGTATCAAATTTCTTACATATCCAATTCAATGCTTTTTACTGGAATCAGATCTTCGCGGGTATCAAATTCAAAGCGATTGAATACATTGGCATACAGTTCTACGATCTGTTCGCGGGTGAAGCCCATTTCTTCCAGTGAATAGGAATGGTCACTTTTGAAAGCCAGGGTTTCCTTGACAGCCTGGTCAATGATCACGGGCAAGCCGGGTTTATCAGGATAGCCGAATTGTTCGTAGAAATTGCGGATGACCATCTCCGGGCGTTGGATCAAGTCGTCGTATTTCATGATCAGGTGTCGGGGAGATGGATGCGCATCCAAATATTGGATAGGATGGCTGTACCAGTGTCTGGTCATGTCCACGATCTCATTTACGTAATGATACCCAGCTTCTGGTTCAGTGAATTGACGGCGCGCGTAGTTGATCCATGAAATTGTGGAGGGCAGCATATCCAGCGGATTGCGGGCCAGGTAGATGATGCGCGCCTCTGGGAAGAATTCAACCAGCGTTTCGATCTTCGCGCTAAAAGCTGGGTTCTTCGCCACGAAATATTTTTTGCCCGTCGCATACATATGCCTTTGCAGCATGGATTTATAAAACGTCATGATGCGTTTTTTATGTGCGGGGCTGAGGGCCTCGTCGAAATGTTGATAATTCGGCATTTCGTCCATGAACGGGAAAAGGAAGGTAACGAAATAGCCATCCCAAATATGCAGGTGGATGTTTTCGTCCTCTTCAGGTTGAAAGAAAGAAATGGGATGGATTTTTATTTTGCCAAGTGTGCGGCGGTCGAATGCGTAGAGCAGACGATGCAGAGTATTATTGAAATATTTTTTATCAAGCCACGAAAAGAATTGTGTGATCTTCTTTTGCGTTACCGACGGCGTCAGATAAATATCCCAAGTGGTCAGGCTGGTGAAGGTTTCCGAATCGCGGGAGAGCAGGCGGTGCAAAAAGGTTGATCCGCTGCGCAGGTTGCCGAGGATGAACAACGGTTTTTCGATGGGATAATTTTTATAGTCGGGGAATAGGATGTCATCCAGCCAGAAACAAAACCAATGGACGAGCGTGCCGAGGGGCCAGACCAAATAGAAGAGAGCGAGAAAGAGAAAGCGTTTGCGGGTAAGCTGGGCGGTGGTGTTTTTTGATTTGAAAAATGATCGGTAGAACGTACGCCAGAAAAGGCGAAAGTTATATTTCATTCAGGGCGGGATCCTTACATGCTGTGCTGTGCATTTTCTGTTTGTATTGAAGAGCCCAGGTGCGACCTTCTTCGCTATTCTATCAGCAAATGATATTTTGTGATTAACGCTTTTTGAAGAAATTTTGACAAAAAACATCGCCTCATTTCGACCTGAAACCTGCTTCGGTTTTCTGAATCATTCGCCTGGTGCGAGTGCGCCGCACCCCCTCGCCGCCTCAACATGGGAGTAAAATTCAATTCTCGAAACCAAATATTCTTTGGAGGTAGCATGAGCGATTTATTGACCTATCAGTCTGCACAGGATTATCTTACTACCCTCGTCCCGCCGCGTGAGAAGGAAATGCAGGAGATGGAAGCCTACGCCGCGAAACATGACTTTCCCATCATCGGCCCCGCCTGTGGATATTATTGTTATCAACTGGCGCGGATGATTAATGCAAAGTCCATATTTGAATTAGGTTCAGGGTATGGATACTCAACCGCGTGGTTTGCAAAGGCGGTGAGAGAAAATGGGGGTGGCGTGGTACATCACACCGTTTGGGATGAAGACCTGTCTCAATTGGCGCGCAAGCATTTGTCAGCACTGGGCAGCGATGACCTTGTCCAGTTCCACGTCGCAGAGGCAGTGGAGACTTTGCGTAAAACGGATGGACCCTTTGACATCATCTTCAATGATATTGATAAGCAGGCCTATCCAGAGTCATTGCCTGTAATCAAAGAAAAATTGCGCAGCGGGGGATTGTTAATCATCGATAACATGCTCTGGAGTGGACGAATTTTTGATAAAAAAGATGCGTCACCTGCAACCGAAGGCGTGCGTGAATTTACAAGAAAGATCACAACTGATTCAGACTGGATCGTTTCCCTCACGCCGATGCGCGATGGAATGATCGTGGCGTATAAAAAATAGAAAAACATCCGTCATTGCGAGGAGGGCGTTCTTCCCGACGAAGCAATCTCTCTCGGGATCTAGGAGAATGCTTCGGGCTAGTGCCCTCGCAATGACGGAAATCACAAGAGGATAAATGACCAACTTCAACGTAATCCCAGATCGCCGCAAAAACATCAACTTCTCAAAATGGACTTATGTCCCGAAAGATGTGCTGCCCATGTGGGTGGCAGATATGGACTTTCAATCCCCAAAACCGATCTTGAATACTTTGCACAAAGTAGTGGATCATGGCGTGTTTGGATACGAAATCCCTGGCAAGGTCTTACAGGAAACGGTTGCCGCACGTATGGAGAGGCTATACAACTGGAAGGTGAGGCCTGAAGCTGTGCTCACCGTCACCGGTATTGTGAGCGGATTCAGTGTTGCCGCACGCGCTTTTTGTTCTCCGAAAAAAGGCGTGGCTATCCAGACACCGGTGTATAACGAATTCCATGAAGTCAAGACTAATATTGGTGTTCCGCAGGTGGATATTCCACTGGTGAAGAGTGTGGATGGAAACATCCTGAGCTACGAAATCGACTGGGATGTGTTTGAGAAACAGGTGAAAAAAGCGCGGATGTTCTTGCTATGCAATCCACATAATCCGCTTGGTATTATTTTTTCCCGCAAGGAATTAACCCGTATGGCGGAAATCTGCATCAAGCACAAAGTGTTGATCGTTTCAGATGAGATTCACTCCGAGCTATTGCTGGATGATAATACATTCACACCGATGGTGAAGATTTCATCTGAGATTGCCAAGCATACAATCACTTTAGTTGCTCCATCCAAAACCTTCAACGTCCCCGGTCTGTTCTGCGGATTTGCGATCATCCCAAATAAAGAATTGCGTGAACCCTTTGAAAAGGAATTGACTCACTTACGCTTGCATGTGAGTAGTATGGGCTTGCACGCCGCGAATATGGCCTTCTCCGGTCAATGTGATGGCTGGCTCAGAGAACTCCTCCGATATTTGGCTGGCAATCGCGATTTTCTCGTGGATTATGTAACGAAGCACATGCCAAATGTCCGCACCACAATTCCAGATGCCACATATTTAGGCTGGCTGGATTTCACACAAACAGGCATTAAAGGCTCTCCCTACAAATTTTTCCGTGAAAATGCAAAAGTGGAATTAAGTGATGGAAAGATTTTTGGCAGGGAAGGCCAAGGGCATGTACGCATTAACTTCGGCACTTCACGAAAGATTCTTCAGCAAGGGCTCGAGCGGATGAGGAAGGCATACATTCTCATCAATAATTTAATCTAGGTTAATACCATATTTTGGTGTGTCATGCTGATGGCGTTCTTTGCCCGAAGCATCTCTGACACCGTAAACGTAGACCCTTCGGTCGCGAAGATCACGCTCCCTCAGGGTGACACGGTATTTTTAAGATGAGCACAAGTTAAACAAAAAGACGGATGAGAGTTTACTCATCCGTCGGGTATTTATATATCGGGGAAGCAACGATATTGCAACCTTCATCTCGTTTGGGGGAACGTCTGGCTCTAAAGCTGGGCTTTAACCAGGTTGGAGCATTTCGGTCTTCCCGTCTTTATGTATTTCAGG
>NZ_JBXMTI010000046.1:0-15906 GCF_057083605.1 Candidatus Villigracilis sp.
GAGGAAATGATGAAAGTGTGCGAGCTTATGCACGGATTAATCTCGAAGGAGATTTGGAAAACTGTCAGAGCAACAGTCGAGAAATAATCAATGATATGCTTATTTTCTTAAGAGCGATAAGCTTTCCTATAACAACGAAAAATGAACATCAATTTGGTTTATTAAATGAATTTCCTTCACTACTTGTTTTGCCGTTCAGAATTGGAAAACCAAGAGAAAATTACAAGCTGGAATATCAGGTCCAATTCTCGAGATTATTAGGTCCGGGAGTTTTTTCATACGAGCTAGAGAGAGACTTTTTCAGTCAAGTAGACGAGAAAAGCTTAGAGAAATTCAACAAATTAATTGAAGATAATTATTTCAGTCCATTGACTGACCTAAAAAGGAAGTTTTTTCTTGGTTTACGCTGGTTAGGTGAAGCAACAAAACCGGGTACGACCGTGTCTCGTTTTGTGAAGCTTTCTTTTGCCCTTGAAGCATTAATTGGTGGGGAAATTAAAAACTCACGAGGAATAAAGAAAACTTTGGCAAAAAGATGTGGAATATTAATAGCAAAAGATGAAAAAGAAAGAAATAGAATACAAAATTCGATAGCTCAATACTATAAAATTCGTTCAGAGATCGTCCATGGGGATGAACGAGAGATTTCGGAAGAAGATTTCTCAAATTTTGGAGTTCTAGTAAGAAGAACAGCTTGGTCGTTACTAGAAATAATTGAACACTATGAGACCATAGATGACCTCCATGTTGCATTACTTGGGTCCTCTGTTAAAGTAAAAAAGGGGATTTTCCATATGAGCCTATATGATCTATATCAAATACTTAAAAGTTTTTTATTTCATAAAGCTAATCCATAATAAAGGAATCAACAATGTACATCAAAGACATTCAATTTATTTACGAATACAACTACTGGGCCAATGGGAAGATCCTTGCGGCGAGCCGTAAGGTAACCGAAGATCAATTCCTCGCGCCTGGCGATTTTCCATACGGAGGATTGCGTGGCACGCTGGTACATCTTGTGGATGGCGAAAGAATATGGCGGGTTTTGTTTGAAACCAATCTGGTCACTGAAGATCAAGATTTAAGAGCGGAGGATTTCCCGACTTTTGAATCCCTTGAGAAGAAATTTCAAGAGGAAGAGAAATTGATGCGGGCTTATCTGAATGGCCTGAATGACGAAGATATGGACGGTCACCTGAAATACACAACCACTCAAGGCATTCAGCGGGATAGAATCTTCTGGCATTGTCATTACCATCTGGTCAATCACGGCACACAGCACCGCTCCGAAGCAGCCGCATTGCTCACCAGTTATGGTCAATCTCCTGGCGACCTGGATTTCACGGTCTTTCTAAATGAGCATAAAAAATCATGAATGGACAAACCCGTTCCAACATCAAACCCGGCATGACCGTGCTGATCGTCCTCAAGCAGGATCAACGCACGGGCAAGCTCACCAAAGGCGTCGTCAAGGATATTCTCACCAAGTCGCCCAACCATCCGCACGGCATCAAAGTCCGCTTGATGGATGGACAGGTGGGACGCGTGAAGGAGATCGTCAATTCGGATGAGTGAAATGCGCCTGCCTTTATAAGTTGTAAGGTAATTCATGGGGGATTTACATCATCAATACCAAATGAATACACACTATCTCAACTACGATCAAATCGCGCAGCAATACAACCAGCGCTATCCTGCCGCTCAAAAATGGGAACGCGGAGGGGCGCTGCTCGACCTCGCCAGGCATGTGAAAGCCCAAACTATTTTGGAGGTGGGCAGCGGCACGGGCTACTGGCTCAACCTGCTTGCCCAGGTGACCAAAAATTTATACGGGCTTGATTATTCGATGGGCATGATCCAGCAGGCGAGACTCCAGCCCGCGACTCTTAACCTGGCGCGCGGCATGGGGACTCAACTTCCGTTTCAAAGCGGGACCTTTGACCTGCTCTACTGCGTGGACGCGATTCACCACTTTGGCGACCACCGCGCATTCATCCGGGAAGCATCCCGTTTGCTGAAACCGAACGGCGCGCTCGCCATCATCGGGCATGACCCGCACTCTGCGGATGCTTCCAACTGGTACGTCTACAATTACTTTGACACCGTCTACGATACCGACCTGCGCCGGTATCCTTCTGGTGAATCCGTGCTGAAATGGATGGAGCAGGATGGCTTTAAGGATGTCTCATCCCAAACCGTGGAACGCATCCAGAATATTCATGTGGGTGATGCGGTGCTGAAAGACCCGTTCATTAAACATAATGCCACATCACAGCTTGCATTGTTGAGCGAAGAGACCTATCAGGCTGGCTTGGAAAGAATCAACCAGGCACTCGCAGAAGCAAAGGCCAATAACGAACACATCGTTTTTCGTTCTGAAATTAATGTGAAGATGTTTCTGGGATATAAGAATTAAGCAGGAAAATGCCGCAGCGTCATGTCAAACTGATTAATGGCTGACAGGTGCGGGCGGAGCAGGAAGCGAATGTCCGATCTCATGGGTCGGGCATTTTTATATCCGCGTGCTATACTACAAAAAATTCATCATGGATGGAATATAGAATGAAAACAAAACCCATGTTATGGCTGGCAATTGTATTGTTCCTGTTGTCATGCGGAATGCCTAGCGCAATCCTGCCCACATCCACTCCGCGAGTCATCCCCACCGAAGGACCTTTGTTGATTTTCACACCCGTATGTATTTCATCCGAACCTGTTCAAGATGATATAGACCGCGCACTTGCATATACAGATAGACTGCTTGACACGCCCGAATGGGAACGGAGTTATACAGTTGCCGAAAACCGTGTTTCGGTGACCTGGCTCAATAATACCGTGGGCGCGGTGATCTATCTTGAAGCATTGATCTTCCCATGTAGTTATGAAGAACCCGATCTGAATGAATACTTCAGTGATGAAAATTGGGATATTATCTTTGAGAATTATGAAAGTTATGACCTGGTTGCGGAATGCAAAACGAACGATGGTATAAGGCTTTATCAATTTGATGCATCAGATCAAGGCTCTGACTATCAGATCAATTATTGGGCGGAGAATGACACCGATACGCGTGTGATCGTGCTGATGATGACTTTCCCTGTGGGTGCAGAAAACATTTTGGATGATTTTTCCTCCCGCCTTTTTCCACGGCTGACAAGCTGCTCGTAATAAATTTAGACCCTAAAGGTTTTAGAAACCTTTAGGGTCTCTTAAGGAAACCAACATGCCCTCCCGTTACGACATTCTCTTTCAACCCATTAAGATCGGGCCCGTCACTGCGCCGAATCGTTTTTATCAAGTGCCGCACTGCAACGGCTTTGGACACCGTATGCCAAAAAGTATGGCTGCCATGCGCGGCATGAAAGCGGAGGGAGGCTGGGGTGTGGTCTGCACCGAAGAAACAGAGATCCATCACACTAGCGATCTCTCCCCGTTTTTTGAGGGTCGCATCTGGAGCGATGATGATATTCCCACATGGCAATTGATGACCGAGGCTGTTCACAAGCACGGCGCGCTGGCTGGCATTGAACTCACGTACAACAGCCATGATGCTTCCAATTTATATTCACGCGCATCCGCATTTGGGCCTCATTCCATGGGAATTACAGGCGGAAGTGGATATGAACCTGGTCAAACGCGAGCAGCATCGAAGGATGATCTCAAACAAGTCCGCAAGTGGCATCGCAACGCTGCCATCCGTGCGAAGAGGGCGGGCTTCGATATCATCTACTGCTACGCTGCGCATAACATGACTCTCGCCTTTCATCTTTTGTCCAAAGACAATGACCGTGCCGATGAATATGGTGGTTCGCTTGAAAACCGCGTGCGCTTCCTGCGCGAACTGATCGAAGATACAAAAGATGCCGTCGGCGATACCTGTGCAGTGGCAGTGAGATTCGCGGTGGATGAGCTGCTCGGCGCGGATGGTATGCAGCACGATGGCGAAGCACGAGATATCGTCTCCATGCTCGCGGAACTCCCCGACCTGTGGGATGTGAACATCAGCGCCTGGAAAAATGACTCCATTACCTCGCGCTTTGGCAAAGAGGGACATCAGGAAAAGTATATTTCCTTTGTCAAAAAAATCACCACCAAACCTGTTGTCGGTGTTGGCCGATATACCTCTCCCGATTCAATGGTCTCTGCCATCGAGCGCGGCATCATGGATTTAATCGGCGCGGCGCGGCCATCTATTGCGGACCCGTTCCTGCCAAACAAAATAAAAGAAGGAAGATATGAAGATATCCGCGAGTGCATTGGCTGTAATATTTGTGTCACGGGCGATACTCGCTTTGTTCCCATCCGCTGTACACAAAACCCAACCATGGGTGAGGAATTTCGCCGCGGCTGGCATCCTGAGATCATTGCGCCCAAAAAATCGGAGGATGAAATTCTCATCGTCGGCGCGGGGCCTGCGGGGCTTGAAGCTGCGCGCGCATTGGGGCAACGCGGATATCACGTCATCCTCACCGATGCGAAGCGCGAAGCAGGTGGGCGTGTGGCGCTTGAATCAAAACTTCCCAACCTCAACGAGTGGCGGCGCGTGATCGACTGGCGTCTCACGCAGATCAATAAGATCGAAAATATTTATTTCTATCCATCCAGCCCCATGACCGCCAAAGATGTGCTTGAGGCGGGCGCACCGCACGTTATCCTTGCCACTGGCGCAACCTGGCGGCGCGATGGAGTTGGGCGAAATATCTCGCGCCCTATTCAGGGCAATGGGAAAATTTTCACGCCTGATGACTTTCTGGAATTAAATCTGGAGTTGGGCAGCTTGCTGCTCATGCTCCAACAGCTTGCTGTTGGAGTCCAGAGGGTTCTTATTTACGATGACGATCATTACTACATGGGTGGGGTCCTTGCCGAACTGCTTGCCACAAATGGCTGCGAAGTTACTTTGATGACACCCGCTCCCACCATTTCTTATTGGACTGAATACACCCTTGAACAGGAGTGCATCTACAAGCGCTTACTTGATCTAAAGGTGACTCTGCTCCCACACCACGTTCTTGCTTCTCACTCGCCGACAACTGCCACTGTTACCCATACCATCACCTCCACCGAATCGACTCTCCCCTGCAATGCCATTGTCCTCGTAACAGATCGAATCCCCAACGATAGCTTGTATCACAAACTCAAGCCTGCCCTCGCTGATGGCCGACTCAAATCCCTGCGCCTGATCGGTGACGCCGAAGCACCAAATATCATTGCCCAAGCCGTGTTCTCAGGCCACCTCGCTGCCCGTGAATTTGACGAAGTCGTTGACCCCGATGTGACACCGTTTAAAGTGGAAAGATAATCTCGTCATTGCGAGGGCGTGTTCTTCGCCCGAAGCAATCTCTAACTCTGTATGAGATTGCTCACCGCACTGGCGCGCGGCGCAAGTGTCGTCGCGAAGGGCAAGAGCGCTCCTCGCAATGACGGAAAATAAACTATGCCATCTCCCCTCATCCTCGTCACCGGCGCGACAGGCTATATCGCCAGCAGACTCATCCCACGACTCCTCGAGCGCGGATATCGTGTCCGTGCGTTGGCACGTCACCCGGAGAGGCTCAAAGCGAGGAAATGGTTTTCACAAGTTGAAATGGTGCAAGGCGATGTGATGGAACCATCCACACTTATCTCCGCCCTGGATGGAGTCCACACGGCCTATTACCTGATCCATAACATGTTATCAGGGCATGGATATACCTTGCGTGAAATTGAAGGCGCGCGCAATTTTGCCCAGGCCGCTGAAAATGCTGGTGTGGGGCACATTATTTACCTCGGTGGACTGGCAGACCCTGAGCAACATATTGCCCCGCATATGCGCTCACGCATCGAAACGGGAATGATGCTCAGGCAGGGTAAAGTCCCCGTCACCGAATTTCGTGCGGGAGTCATCATTGGCTCCGGGAGCATCTCCTTTGAAATGATCCGCTTTATGACGGAGTTGTTTCCCGTGATTCCAGGCCCTGCATGGTTGAAGAGCAAGTCCCAGCCGATTGCAACGCAAAACGTCGTTGATTATCTTTTGGCTGCGCTTGAAAACCCTGATGGGCAAGGCAATGTCTTCGAGATCGGCGGCCCGGACATATTTACGTATCAGCAACTCATGTTGAATTACGCCCGCATCTGCGGACACAAGCGCAGTTTTTTTCTACTCCCATATATCCCGGTGTGGTTCATGGCATTTGGCACCGGGTTGATGACGCCGGTACCATATCCGATTGCATATGCGCTGGTGGCAGGTCTATCGCATGATAGCATCGTCCTGCACGATGAGGTACGAAAGACCTTCCTTGAGGTAAAGCTCATTGATTTTGAATCAGCTGTCCGCGAGGCGATGAAGCACCTGCATCCGCTAAAGATCGAACGTATTTGGGAGGATGGTCGAAGCGCTGTAAAAATCCTTAAACATGAGGGTTTCTTCATTGACCATCGCGAATTGAAAATCAGTGCTCCGCCTGAAAAAATTGTTGAGAAAATAAAAGCATTACATGTCGAAGTGGATGATCGTTTGCTTTCGTATTCAAAATTGAACTTTGGCGAAGAATGGATTCAATGGCGCGTGAGCGACAATTCCAAATTAACCCAGACTGTATACTTTGCCCCGCGTGGCCCCATGGGGTTTCTATATTGGTATTTTTTGTATCCATTCCACGCCTTCAAGCTTCGCAAGCTGATGAAAAATATTGGTGGTAAAATGAAATAAATAAACGATCAGCAATCGGCGAAGTCAGTGAAATTCTGACGCTGTCCCGCAACTGTGAGGTTGTTGAATAGTTATATAGTTACGTGGTTTGGTAGTTCAACTATCAAACCTCCGAACTACCTAAGCTACTAAACTAACCAAGTCAGGTCGCCCGCTACTGGTCGGTTCACCACACTCTCGCGGAAAGGAGGTGGATGACGGTAGCCTACTCGGATTGCCTCTCCAACCTCCCCAGCCTTTGCTGGGGATTTTGATTTAGACCATTAAGACCTGACAGGTTTTCAAATGGAGTTCGCATGCAAGACTCCTTTGCAAATCGGAGTGGTCGAAATAATTAGTATTCTCGGAAACCTGTCAGGTCTGCATACTACATTAGGAGAAGAAAAATGTTACGTAAAACTTTAATTTTGACTTTACTGTTCGCACTCTTCATCACTGGATGCGCTCCCGCTTCAACCCCGACCGAAGTGCCTGTAGCATCCCCTTCGGGGGCTTCTGTTGCTACAGAGATTTCTGCCACTGATGCGCCCACAGCTCTCACCTTCACAGACGGACTTGACCGCGAAATAAATTTGGAAGGTCCCGCGCAACGCGTGATCTCGCTCGCGCCATCGAACACGGAGATTCTATTTGCAATCGGAGCAGGCTCACAGGTGGTAGGCCGCGACCAATTTTCAGATTATCCCGCCGAAGCGGCTAATGTCACCGACATTGGCTCGACCTTCGATGCCTTGAACACAGAATTGATCGTTTCACTGGAGCCCGATCTCATTTTGGCCGCGGAGATCAACACGCCAGAGCAGGTGAAACAACTTGAAGACCTGGGTCTGACGGTTTATTACTTGAATAACCCTCTCACGCTGGAAGAAATGTACGGCAATCTTGAAATCGTCGCCCAGTTGACCGGGCACGAAGCTGAAACCGCAGCTTTGATCGAATCACTGAAAGAACGCGTAGCTGTAGTGGATGAGAAGATCGCACCGATCAGCTCGCGCTTCAGCGTATTTTACGAACTGGATGCCACCGACCCGGCCAAGCCTTACACAGCCGGCAAAGGTACATTCATCACCTTGTTGATCGAACGCGCCGGGGGCTACAACATTGCCGCGGATATTGACGGCTACCCTCAACTAAGCCTCGAACAAGTGGTGGCCGCAGACCCGGCCTTCATCATTCTCGGTGATGCAAGATATGGCGTCTCACTTGAAACAATCGCGCAACGCCCCGGCTGGGAAAACCTGAGTGCGGTAAAAAATGGAAATGTATTCCCATTCAATGATGACCTGGTCAGCCGTCCCGGTCCCCGCCTGGTGGATGCACTCGAGGAATTGGCAAAGTTGCTAAGGCCGGAGTTGTTTCAGTAAGAAAGTACATACGAAAACACGTACACAAGTAAACATGGATAGTTGTCTACTTGTGTACGTGTCTACTTCCCACTATGCGCCCTCCATACCTTTTCTCTTTCATCTTTCTGCTAATCGCCTTGGTCTTCAGCCTCGCGATTGGCTCTATCTTCATATCTCCTGAAGAATTATGGCGTGTACTAAGCGGAACTACTGTCAATCAGACCTTTCGCACCATCCTGTGGGATATTCGCCTGCCGCGCACAGTATTGATTGCGTTGGTTGGGGCAGCATTGGCCGGAAGTGGCGCGGCCTATCAGGGGCTCTTCCGAAACCCGCTCGCGGATCCATTTTTGATTGGCGTTGCTTCGGGCGCGGGGTTGGGAGCCATCATGGCCATGACTATCAACTGGCCTTACACAACGCTTGGACTTTTAGCGGTCCCTCTGGCGGCTTTCCTAACCAGTTTGTTGACCGTCTATCTCGTTTACAGTTTTGCCCATGTGGGCGGAACCGTACCAACCACAAACCTGATCCTGGCCGGTGTGGCGGTCTCATCGTTTGCGACATCGCTTACGTCGTTTCTCGTGCTGCGATCAACCGGTGAAGTGCGCCGCGCGATTGGCTGGCTGTTGGGAGGTGTAAGCCTCGCAGGTTGGGATGCGACACTCGCGCTCATTCCCTACCTGACAATTGGCCTGACAACCCTAGTCTTAAGTGGACATGCCTTGAATCTCCTGCAATTCGGCGATGACCAGGCCACGCAAATGGGGTTGGATGTACGCCGCGCCAAGTTCATCATCATTACGGCAGCTTCACTCGTTACAGCGGCAGCAGTTTCATTCGCGGGCATTATTGGCTTTGTCGGGTTGATCGTTCCGCATGTGATGCGCATCTGGTGGGGTGTGGATTACCGCCGCCTGATTCCGTTGAGCATCCTCGGAGGCGCATCCGCCCTACTGCTCGCGGATATATTGTCCCGCATTGTGCTGGCTCCGCAGGAATTGCCGGTGGGTATTGTCACTGCCTTGGCGGGCGCTCCATTCTTTTTGTGGGTATTGCGGCGGTCAAAGAATCAGGGATTGTGGTAAATATCTCGCTCCCGTCGCCGTCCTCGCCGCCGGGGACGGCGGCGGGAGCTTCGGAAAATAGGAAATGAATAAACAAAAAATAAAACACGGATTGGTCATCGTCAATACCGGGAATGGCAAAGGCAAAAGCACCTCCGCCTTTGGCATGGTATTGCGCTCCTGGGGACGAGGGTTCCGCGTGTGCGTGGTGCAATTCATCAAGGCAGAGACGGGGCAATGGGGTGAGATCAAAGCCGCGAAGAAACTTGGTATTGATTGGTTTGCCACCGGCGATGGCTTCACATGGACATCCAAAGATATGGATGAAACGATTGCGCGTGCCCATCATGGCTGGGAGGTTGCAAAGGAAAAGATCGCAAGCCGAAATTATGACTTGATCGTTTTGGACGAATTTACCTATGCCTTGCATTTTGGCTGGCTGGATACTGCGCAGGTGATCGAATGGCTCAAAACCAACAAGCCTGAAGACATGCACCTCGTCATCACCGGGCGAAATGCGCCTGCGGATTTGATCGAGTACGCCGACCTGGTGACGGAAATGATGGAAGTCAAACATCCATTTCAAAAGGGCATTCAAGCCCAGGCTGGGATCGAGTTTTAGTACGTCATTGCGAGGAGGGTGTTCGTCCCGACGAAGCAATCTCCTCGTTGTGTTGGGGATTGCTTCGGGCAAAGAACAAGACCGCCCTCGCAACGACATATAAGAGGACTTTATGCAACTTGAAGAGATCGTGAAAAGAATTCGCCCGCTTGACGAATCCGCGATGCAGGCGGCGCGGGAACGACAGAAAATGTTGACCAAGCCTGCGGGGAGTTTGGGACGATTGGAAGAATTATCAATTCAACTAGCAGGGATGACGGCGAATCCGTTTCCTTCGGTGGAACATAAAACTGTCATTGTGATGGCGGCGGATCATGGTGTGACTGCTGAGGGCGTGAGCGCTTACCCGGCTGAGGTCACGCCGCAAATGGTGATGAATTTTTTGCGCGGCGGCGCGGCGATCAACGTGCTGGCGCGTCAGGCGGATGCGCATGTAGTGGTCGTTGATATGGGTGTGGCTGTAGAGATCGAGGATGACAGCGGAAAACTGATTCGGCGTAGAGTCGGCGCGGGGACGATGAACCAGGCTCAAGGTCCAGCCATGAGGCGTGACCAGGCGGTGGAATCCATCCAAAGCGGAATCGAAGTCGCAGAGTCCGAAATCGCCAAAGGCGCAGACATCCTCGCAACTGGCGATATGGGCATCGGCAATACCACGGCGTCGGCGGCGATTGCATGCGCGTTGATGAATCAGTCGCCCGAACAGATTGGGGGGCGCGGCACGGGCGTGGACGATGACGGGCTGAAACGAAAGATGGCGGTGATTGCGCGTGCGCTGGAGGTCAATAAACCGAATGCGAACGATGCGCTTGATGTGCTGGCGAAGGTGGGTGGCTTTGAGATTGGCGGGCTGGCGGGTGTGATTTTGGCGTCGGCAGCGAATCGCAAACCTGTGGTGATCGATGGATTCATTTCCACAGCGGCGGCGATGATCGCGGCGTCGCTTGCGCCTGCTTCGCGCGAGTATATGATCGCGGCGCACGTTTCGCAGGAACGCGGCCATGCGTTGATGTTGGAATGGCTTGGCCTGAATCCACTGCTTGATTTAAATCTTCGGCTCGGCGAAGGCACTGGTGCGGCGCTGGCATTTCATTTGATCGAGGCTTCGACGCGCATTCTGTGTGAGATGGCAACTTTCGGTGAGGCTGGAGTTAGTGAGAAAGGATGATCATGTCGTTGCGAGGGCGATGATCTTTCGCCCGAAGCAATCTCCTTTTTATTTGGAGATTGCTTCGTCGCAAAGTGCGCTCCTCGCAACGACATAAAATATTATGAGTTCAATCATCGCCGCATTTCAATTCCTCACCATCTTCCCGTCCCTCATCAAACGCCTTTTCACTCCACAGGAGATGGGACGCGCAGTGGGATGGTTTCCGCTGGTGGGTGTTGCTCTGGGCTTCTCTTTGTTCGGCGTGAATTATCTCGCGCGATTGATTTTTCCTCAAACTGTCTCTGCCGCGTTAACATTATTTGCATGGATCATCTTCACCCGCGCCTTTCACCTCGACGGCTTCATGGACACTTGCGACGGTCTCTTCGGCGGCTGGACTCCCGAACGCCGATTGGAGATCATGAAGGATTCGCGCATGGGAGCCTTCGGCGTGGCCGCTGGGATTTTGGTTTTGCTGACGGAGTACGCGGCTCTTTCTTCGACCGATAATCTGTTCCCCGCTCTTATGCTTTCTACCACGCTGGGACGTTGGGCATCGCCGCTTGTCATTTTCGCCTTCCCCTACGCCCGCGAAGATGGACTTGGTTATGAAATGAAGCGCAACGTCAGTTGGAGAGAAATCATCCTTGCCACGTTGATCGCAGGAATTATGGCGTGGTTTATGTTTGGCTGGCTTGGATTTGGGTTTATGCTTGGCGCAGCCCTTGTTGGATTTCTCACCGCGTTTTACGCCATGCGATTATTGCCTGGCCTCACAGGCGATATTTACGGCACCGTGACCACACTTGTTGAGATGCTGACACTGGTTGCATTCTCCGCCATTCACACCTGAAACCTGACACCTGAAACATGAAACTATTTCTCACCCGCCACGGCGAAACAGATTGGAACCTCATCCGCCGCTATCAAGGCCAGAGCGACGTGCCTTTGAATCAGACAGGGCTTCGGCAGGCGGAGCAACTCGCACAGCGACTCGCCTCCGAAAAAATTGATGCCATCTATTCCAGCGACCTCTCGCGCGCAGTGGATACGGCAAAAATCATTCAAAATTTACAGGGGACGACTCACCCACAGGGCTTAGTCGTCACTACGGATACGCGCTGGCGCGAGCTTTCCTTTGGTAAATGGGAGGGACTCAACCACGAAGAGATTCAAGCGCAATGGCATGACGAAGCCACCGTCTGGTACGCGGACATGGTGAACTTATGTCCGCCTAGTGGCGAGTCCCTGCTTCAACTGGCGGACCGCATCCAATCCGCTTTGGATGAGTTGAAGTCAAATCACAAAGAAGAAACCGTGCTGGTCGTCACGCACAGCGGAGCCATTCAAGCTCTGCTTTGCATCATTCTCGGCATGGAATTGAAACGCTACTGGCAATTCCGTGTCTTGCAGGCTTCGCTAACGATTGTTCAATTTCACGAAGATAATGCGGCTTTGAAATTATTCAATGACACGTCACATTTGTAAAGACTTCCGAAGTTGAAAGAAAACTTATGTCAACCATCACCCTTATCCTTGGCGGAGCCCGCAGCGGAAAATCATCTTATGCGCAGAAACTTGCGGAAGATTCTGGCAAGTCGGTTACATTTCTTGCCACCGCACAGGCCTTTGATGATGAAATGTCCACGCGAATCCAAAAGCATCGAAGCGAACGGCCATCACATTGGCAAACGCTCGAAGTCCCGCTAGAAATTGCGTCACACGTAAAGCAGATAAAATCTGAAGTAGTTGTTCTTGATTGCATTACCCTGCTTGTTTCAAATTTGATGATGCAATTTGTAAAAGATGACCTTGTGGATGAAGCACCGTTCATGCAGTCGGTTCAAAAGGAAATGGAAGAATTGTTATCGGCAATTCACGAGTCGGAAAAACATTGGATCATCGTCTCGAACGAGGTCGGCCTGGGACTCGTCCCGCCGTATCAGATGGGACGTGTATATCGTGATGCCATAGGCGGGGCCAATCAACAGCTTGCGCGCGAGGCGGATTCTGTCCTCTTCATGGTGTCGGGTATTCCGATGGTGGTCAAAAGCTGAGAGGCAAATATGAATGTTCACATCCGCGAAATTGACAAGGATACCCTTCAGGACGCAAAGAAATGTGACGCCACCATCGCAGTTGATTCAAAGTTGGTACTGCACGCAGAAGATGGCGTCATCGCATATTCCATTGTCCGTGTCGAGCCATACCAAAAAGAATATATCTTTCAAGAAAAAGATTATCCGAGTTATATCTCCAACCCGGACAAAACCGTTTTCTTTGCATATGTAGATGGTCAGTTGGCAGGAGAGATCAGGATCGCCAAACACTGGAATGCCTATGCATGGATCGATGATTTTGCTGTGGATGTCCATTTCAGAGGGCATGGAATTGGGCGTGCCCTGATGCAGCAGGCCGTGGATTGGGCAAAATCCAAATCTCTCCCTGGCATCATGCTGGAAACCCAAAATAATAATGTCCGTGCCTGTCGCTTTTATGAAAATTTTGGCTTCAAACTGCGCGGCTTTGACACGTATTTATACAAGGGTCTTAATTCATCCACGGATGAAATCGCATTGTATTGGTATTTGATATTTTAGTGTCATGCGGAGCGTAGCGACATCGTGCCCGAAGGGTAAGCATCTCTACAATTGTCCTCGAGACCCTTCGCTATCGCTCAGGGTGACACACCAGAAAGTAAATATGCTAAAAATCCAAAACCTCTCCGCCTCCTATCATGGACATCAAGTTTTACATGATGTTTCATTCGATGTAAAAAATGGTGAAGTGCTTGCGCTCATTGGCCCCAACGGCGCAGGCAAGTCCACCATCATTCGCGCCGCGAGCGGTGTCACTCCATCCACGGGTCAAGTCCGCACCAATGGCGATGACTTCCATTCGCTCACTCCAATGCAGCGCGCGCGTTATCTCGCTGTTGTGCCGCAGGCGATCTCATTGCCGCCCGCCTTCACAGTTTGGGAAACTGTTTTAATGGGACGCACACCCTATCTCGGATTCCTCGGTCACGCCTCTTCTTTCGACGAGGAATTGGCGAGGCAAGCCCTAAGCCGAGTCCACGCCTTGGCATTGTCAGATCGCCGTGTTGGTGAGTTATCAGGCGGAGAGGCTCAGCGCGTCCTGCTCGCCCGCGCCTTGTGCCAGTCCACACCGATATTGTTGCTCGATGAACCCACCGCGCATTTGGACTTGCAGTATCAAGTCAGTCTTTTGGAATTGATTCGCGAGTTGGCGCACACTGAAAAACTTGCCGTGTTGATCGCCCTGCATGATCTCAACCTCGCCGCCCGCTATGCAGACCGGGTTGCCCTGCTCGTCGGCGGACATCTTCAATCCATTGGCACCCCGCGCGAAGTGTTGACAACGGAATCCATTTCGAATGCCTACTGTTTGCCAGTGAGTGTTGTAGAGCATCCGTTCATGGAGACTCCACTGGTGCTGCCAAAATAGTGAGGAACCCGGTGGTTGAGTAGCCCCGCATGTTCTTCGCGGGGCGTATCGAAACCACTAGTGAATAGAAAATACACTGCTACCATGGTGGTCTCGATACGGGCGAGAGAAGCATTCGCCCTACTCGACCAACAGAGTTTGAAAAAACGACTCAACGCACAAAATAAATGATCGCGACGATCACGCCGATCGTCACCACCGTCCACCTAAGCGTGGACGGTTTGATCTTGCCCGCCAGTTTCCCGCCCAATGTTCCGCCAATCAATGCGCCAACAGCCATCACCAAGGCCGCGGACCAAAGCACTTGCCCGGAGAAGATGAAAAAGATCGCAGCGGCCACGTTGACCGAGAACGCAACAGCCTGCTTGAGCGCGTTAAGGCGCGTAAGCGTGTCCTCCAAAGTTAGTCCCAGGGCGGAGAGTACGATCACGCTTAATCCCGCGCCGAAATATCCTCCATAGATCGAAGCTAGGCCAACCGGCAACCAGGTCAAGTTTTCCAAACGTGAGCCATGACCTTCGCCCATGCGCTTTGTCAACCACGCGCGGACGGGGTCTTGAATGGCGAGCAGACCCGAAGCCAGCAAAATTAAATAGGGGACCAAGTCCTTGAATAATTTCTCTCCCGTTTGCAAAAGAAGAAAACCACCCAGCACGCCGCCAACGATACTTGCAGGCACGATCAGCCACAGCCTGCTTTTTTGTCCGCGCAGGTCGTTCCATTGAGCAAGTGTCCCGCCGAAATAGCCGGGGCACAGCGCCACGGTATTGGTCACGTTTGCGGCGACAGCGGGTACACCCAGAAAGGTGAGCATGGGGAAAGTGATCAGCGTCCCGCCGCCTGCGAGGGCATTGACCGCGCCCGCCAAAAGCGCTGCGAAACCGACCAGCACAAAGTCAAATCCATTGAGCATGATGGTGAGATCCTTTTTATGTATGGAATGGGGCTAGTATAGCATTACTGACATTTGGAGAAAGGTCATCAAAGCAGGTTGTTCCAGATGATATGATTGGGGTATGGATCACTATATTTCTTGATCGTATCAAGGCGCACTATGCTCGCAAATAAGATAATTTTGTTTATAAAATCGAAGACTGAAAATGGATGGTGGGCGAATCTCCTGCTCATCATTGGTGCATCGGCTTCGATCTTTTGGTCAATTTATTTTGGCAGAGTGACGATCTCCATGCCTTATCAAATTGAATTTCGAGAGGGGGCGGCCCAGGTGATGACAAGCCTGCTGTTGAAGGGGGAGAATCCCTTCGATTTTGAGCACCAGCCTCTCGGGTTGAATAATTATGGTTTGGGATATGGCGCGGTCGTGTTGCCGTTTGCCGCCTTGTTCGGGAATACCCTTCGCGTTCATCGGCTGGTTACATTTATCTTTATTTTTTTGGGAGCTTTGGTCAGTTTCTGGGCTGTATATAAGGCCAGGCGAAATATTTCCCTCGGTTTGGCCTGTGCGGCATTTGTGATGATCGGTTTGATGGGCAAAGGTGGAACTGGAGCCGCTCCATCTGGCATGGGATCGTTTCTTTTTTTGGCGATCATCC
>NZ_JBXMTI010000047.1:0-16198 GCF_057083605.1 Candidatus Villigracilis sp.
CACCAGAATATAATCGCTTATGGGCTCAACCCATCAACTGGTCGTGGACGCGTCGCAATTTGCACGATTGGGCAGCAAAGAAATCATCAGCACTATGTTGAATTACTTATCGAACATTCCACTAGGAAGCATCCAGATAAACTTGTCAATTCCCATATCCAAATACGGCTCCTACAATTGTTTTTGCAGGGTTTTGAGCAGGGTGGTTTTACCCGAAGAGGATGTGCCGTTCAGAAAAATGATCGTGGACATTATGGCAGGGTTTGATTATTCATGCGGCGCTTTGTAAATAAAAGCGAGAGCCTTTCGACTCTCGCTTTTTGTTAATAATCAAGGATTATTTTTTTGCTGCAGATTTCTTTGTTGCAGTCTTCTTTGCTTTTTTCTCGTCAGCGGGTTTGTCACTTGGCGTGAATGAAGCGAGGCGCTTCATTAAGCGACCCTTACGGCGCGCAGCGTTGTTGGGGTGGATCACGCCTCTTTCAGCGGCCTTGTCGAGCATGCTGATGGCTTTGAGGACAGCTTCCTTTGTTTCAGGTGCGCCGGCATCGAAAGCGGTGCGTGCCTGGTTGACTGCTGTGCGAGCAGCGCCGCGCATGGTACGGTTGCGCAGGCGGCGTTTTTCATTTTGACGATTACGTTTAATTTGAGACTGAATGTTAGCCAAGGTTTTTCTCCAAAAATTACTTACTTTTCTTTATGACAGCGCTGTATTTTACATGAGGGGCGAGTATTTGTCCAGTAAATTCATCAGTCTGCAGGTTTTTTCACCTGCGGACTGATATTGATCAAAAGTCTATTTTTAGTTGATTGGCGTGAATGTGACCGTGGGAAGCACAGTTCCTGGCCCTGGGGTAATAGGTGTACTTGTGGGCGGCCTCGTTGCGGTGGGGGTAACCATATTGACCGGGATGATCAGCAGATCGCCCACGGCAATGGCATTCGGATCTGTGATGCTGTTCTCTTTGATGATGTCGTCAATTGTGCTGTTGAACAAAGCTGCAATACTGCCAAGAGAGTCACCAGCTTTAACGAAATATTCCACCTTAGTACCTCGCGGCAGATCTGGTGGGATGGGCGTTGGAGTAGGCAGTTCCATGCCTGGGTTCGGCAACAGGATCACCTGGCCTGGGTTGACGATACCTGTTGTTGGGTCAATACCAATTGAAAAACCTGTGGTTGCATCCACGCTATACGGGTTTAGGAGAAAGATGAGAGCAATACCATCATCTCCAAGGTTGAATTTTTCAACAATCAGGGCCAGATAATCTCCCTCTTGCACGGTGTAGTTGAATGGCGTTGAAAAAGTTGCAGTGGCGGTAATTGTAAGGGTAGGCGTAATTGTTGGCGTTTCTGTGGGAGTGGATGTGTTGGTCGGTGTGAAGGTTGTGGTCGGCGTGGGGGTTTCTGTGGCGAAGAGTGTACTAAGTGGCTTGCTCGGCCCCGCCAGCCAGAAGATCAGCAAAGCGATACCGCCCAGTATAAAAACGCCAGCCAGGATAGTAATAAGGTTAGGGGCAAAGCGTCTTTTGCGTTTGCGATACGGGCTTAACATGCCAGATGGTGATGACGAAAGGGGGGGTCTATTATTCATGAATCGTTTCCTTTTTACATTGCGCTTTTACAGGCGGTTTCCCATCCAACGCAATATAAAATAATTCTACCTGAAAAAAGAAAACACGTACACAAGAAAACAGGTAGACAAGTGCAAAATTTTGAAACAGCTTGTCTACCTGTGTGCGTGTTTACCAGTCTTCCTATCTCATATGTGCTTTCAAATATTTACCCGTGAATGACTCCTTCACCTTCATGACCTGCTCGGGTGTGCCTTCTGTGATCAATTCTCCGCCTCTGTCGCCGCCTTCGGGGCCGAGGTCGATAAGCCAGTCTGCTATTTTGATGATGTCGAGGTTATGCTCGATGATCAAAACCGAGTTACCTGTGTCCACCAATCTCTGCAGGACTTCGATCAACTTGTGCACGTCGGCTGCATGTAAACCAACGGATGGTTCATCCAATACGTACAGTGTGCGCCCTGTGGCGCGGCGGGATAACTCCTTCGAGAGTTTTACACGCTGGGCTTCACCGCCAGATAAGGTTGTCGCCGCCTGGCCAATTCGCACATAGCCAAGCCCCACTTCCTGCAACAACTTTAATTTATTTTGCATTTGCGGGTAGTTCTGGAACTCGGTCAGCGCGTGGTCAACGGTCATATCCAAAATATCGGAGATCGAATATTTATCACGGAACATCACTTGCAATGTCTCGCGATTAAATCTTTTCCCATGGCATACATCACAGGGTACATATACATCGGGCAGGAATTGCATTTCAATTCTCAGCTCGCCTTGTCCCTGACAAGCTTCGCAGCGCCCGCCATGCACATTGAACGAGAATCGTCCTGGCTTGTAGCCGCGTACTTTGCTTTCAGGCAGCTCGGCATATAACTTTCTGATTTCATCGAACAAGCCCGTGTACGTCCCCGGGTTCGAGCGCGGCGTACGGCCAATGGGAGATTGATCGATGTTGATGATCTTATCAAGATGTTCAATGCCTTCAATGCGTTCGTGTTCGCCCGCCTGCGCACGCGCGCCCATCAACTTTGCCGCGAGCGCGTTGTATAAAATGTCACTCATCAAAGTGGATTTGCCAGAGCCAGAAACACCTGTAATACAGATCAATTTTCCAAGCGGGATCGAGACATTGATGCCTTTCAAATTGTTCGCTTTTGCATTAATGATGTTTAGCGATTTGCCATTTCCTTCACGCCTCTTCTTCGGGACCCCGATCTGCTTGCGCCCCGAAAGGTACGCTCCCGTCAATGACTTTGGGTGCGCCAAAATCTGCTTGGGTGTGCCCTCAGCGATAACTTGTCCCCCATGTTCGCCTGCGGCTGGACCGAGGTCGATCACCCAATCTGCCTCGCGGATGGTTTCGTCATCGTGCTCAACCACCAATACAGTATTGCCGAGATCGCGCAATCCTTTCAAAGTTTCCAACAATCTCGCATTATCACGCGGATGCAAACCAATCGAGGGCTCATCCAAAACATAAAGCACACCTACCAGGCGCGAGCCAACCTGCGTTGCAAGCCTGATGCGCTGTGCCTCTCCGCCAGAAAGCGTAACGGCTGAGCGGTTCAAAGTTAAATAATCCAAACCGACATTCACAAGGAACGTAAGCCTCTCGCTGATTTCCTTGATCACTCTCTCAGCGATTGTCTTCTGCTTTGAAGTGAGCGGAGAATTCTTGCCCGCGATCTTTTTTACCCACTCCAACGTTTTCAGGACGGGCCATGAGTTTGCTTCCACAATGTTGACATCATCCACAGTGACAGCCAGTGCGGCGGGGTTGAGTCTCTTGCCTCCACAGCTTGGGCAGGGGCGGTCCGACATGAACTCGGAAATCTTTTCGCGAATATATTCCGAGTTCGTTTCACGGTAGCGGCGTTCCATATTTGTGATCACACCTTCAAAAGCACGCGTAAATTTGAACTCGTTCCCGTTTGCGCCGTGATAAGTCATTTGGATTTGCTTATCACCAGTGCCATACAAAACAATTTTTAATTGCTCTTTGGTTAATTCCTTTACAGGTTTATCTAAATCTATCTTGAATGCCTTCGAGGCATTGATAAGACTCTGCCAGTAATAGCCGCCTTCGACCTTCGGTCCACTCCACTCCATGCTGACGATGGCCCCATCGTTCAGAGACAGGCTATCGTCAGGAATGATGCGCTGCGGGTCAATTTCCAGCTTCGAGCCAAGTCCCTGACAATCCGGGCAGGCGCCTTGAGGCGTGTTGAAGGAAAAGGTGCGCGGCTCTACTTCCTGAATACTGACTCCATGTTCGGGGCAGGCGAGGTGTTCTGAAAACTGCAAATCTTCCTTCTTATCGACAAGGTTTACGGTAACGTAACCCTCGCCAAATTTAAGTGCTGTTTCAACAGAGTCGGTTAAACGAGTGCGAGCGGCTTTCTTTTCCTCTTTATCTGCATTCTGAGAAATGACGAGGCGATCTACAACCGCCTCGATTGTGTGTTGTTTGTAGCGATCCAATTCGATATCATCATCCAATGAAGAAACGGTTCCATCTACACGTGTACGGGTGAAACCTGCTTTGCGGATTTCCTCGAAGACAGCCTGATACGTCCCTTTGCGGGCACGCACCAATGGAGAGAGAATCAACACGCGACTGCCATCAGGAAGCTTTTCGATCTTATCCACGATCTCCTGCGCCGATTGCTTGACCACTTCACGTCCGCATACAGGACAATGTGGAATGCCAGCACGTGCAAATAGCAAACGCATGTAATCGTAAATTTCGGTCACCGTGCCAACCGTGGAGCGTGGATTGTGGCTGGTAGATTTCTGGTCAATCGAAACGGCGGGCGAGAGGCCGTCAATGTAATCCACATCGGGCTTGTCCATTTGACCGATGAATTGTCGCGCATACGCAGAGAGTGACTCAACATAACGACGCTGACCCTCAGCAAAGATGGTATCGAACGCCAGGGATGATTTTCCCGAACCTGAAAGCCCCGTGATGACAACAAACTTATCCCGCGGAATTTCAACGGTGATATTTTTCAAATTATGGACGCGCGCGCCCACCACACGAATGACATTAGGTGACATGGATTAGCCTTCATTAAAGAATGGAAAAGCGAAACAATTATAGCACATGTGTTCTGGTTATGGAATATTTTTATTTCGGCGACCTCGGATTATACCAACCCAATTTGTGTATTTCCCCTTTTTGGGGATTAAGAATAGTGCTGATATTTGTGTAATTGCACATGTTATACTCGGTGTAACTTCTCAAATCCGGCGGTGTTTACTTAATCAAATTCCGCCGGTAAGGTTTTTAACTTGGCGGAACTGGAATACAACGAAGAGGAAGTTCTTGCTCTTGCTTCACAGGGTGACCGTGATGCATTCGGTCAACTGTATGAGCGTTATGTGGAACGCATCTTCAATTATGTGTATTACCGCACTGGGAACCTCCACGATGCAGAAGATCTCACCGCACGGGTTTTCCAGCGGGCAATGAATCACATAAAGAACTATACCGATCGCGGCGTTCCATTTTCTGCATGGCTATATCGCATCGCCCACAACCTGGTAGCGAACTGGCATCGCGATAGAAGCCGCAAGCAGGAAATCCCGTTGGATGACCTGCCCATTCTGCCAACAAAGGGTGATCATCCCGAAAAAAACCTGGTACGCTCACAAGAACAGGATGCGCTGTTACGAATGATCCGCAAGTTACCATCCGAAAGACAGAATTTGTTGATCTTGAAATTTGTTGAAAACATGTCTAATGCCGAGATTGGCGCGATCATGAACAGAAGTGAGGGAGCCGTGAAGAGTCTGTATCACCGTACCCTTCTGGCTCTTCGTGATCAGTTGGAAGATCAAAACTTAAACCTTGAAGGAGAGTAATCATGTTGAGAATTGTGACCGACGGCGCGGCTGACATCCTGCCCGAATGGGAAAAGGAATACGGCATCGATACGATCCCTGTCAACATTTTATTTGGGGAAAAATCGTATCTTCAAGGGGTGGAATTGGACAATGAAGGATTCTACAAGCTGGTGGATGAGAGCAAGCGCATCCCAAAAACCTCACAGCCATCTCCTCATCAATTTGTTGAGTTTTATCGCAAGGTGGCCCAAAAAGGCGATACGATCCTCTCCGTTCATATCACCGCCAAGCTTTCCGGTACTTATGCCTCAGCAGTTTCTGCGGCTGAGGAACTGAAGGGTGAATTCAATGTCATTCCCATAGACTCGGCTGTTGGCTCTCTGGGGATTGGTCTCATGTGCCGCGAAGCGCGAAAGATGGAACGTGCCGGTAAGAGTGTGGATGAGATCGTAAAGTATTTGGAAAAAGTTAAACATACTATTAGAGTTATTCTAACGTTGGATACGCTTGAATATGCAAAAATGTCTGGCCGTGTAAAAACATTGCAGGCCGCGCTAGCCTCATTGCTTAATGTAAAACCAATCGCTATCCTGAGAGATGGCGATCTCAGCATGGCTGAACGGGTTCGCACTCGCAAGGCCTCATTAGACCGCATAATCGAAATCGGAAAAGAAGAATTTGGCTCCAAACCCATTTACCTTGGCGTAGTTCATGCCCGTGATATTAAATCAGGCCGTGCCTTGTTGGACGACGCGAAGAGTCACTTCAATTGCAAAGAGACCATGATCAGTGAGCTTTCGATTTCAATTGCGGCCAACCTCGGCCCAGGTACCGTTGGATTAATTCTCTACCCAGTGGAATAAATAACAAGGAATAGAATGGCGAAACGCAGGAAAGATTTGATTCATAACGAGAATTTGGATGCAATCGAAGCGCATCTGGCCGGGACCTTGAAGCCGGTTGCGCCTCCGAAGGAATTTTTCCAGCGCCTGCGAGGACGCATCCAAATGCCTAGCCGAAATGAGATCACTTTGCGCCTGACAGATTGGCGCAGGTTATTCTTTGTATTTGGCGGCGTTATGTCTGGCTTGCTCCTGCTGGTTACGATTGCACGTGCTTTCTATTATCTGGCTGGGCGCAAGAACGGTATGTAGATTTGTTTATCAACATAGACCCTGAAGGTTTTGAAAACCTTCAGGGTCTAGTTTTTTAATAGCCAGTCACATAACAAGCGCGCCTCGGCTATAAGATCTGCCTCGACGGGAAGTTTGAATTCTTCAGTGACGCGCACCGTCAAATGGTCAGCAACCAGCTTCAAGTCGGAGGGAAGAAGCGCATCTTCCTTAAGTAGATTAAGCAGATCGTAAGCGCTTGCGCTTGGGACCCGTGTCCCACGGCGAGTCAGATATTCCCGAATCGCAATACCTGCCGCCCGCCTTGCACAGACCCTCGCCTGCCCCTCATTGTTGCGCGAACGTGCCCTTTCTGCGTTGTCGAATTCATTTTGAATTTGTATTTTCGAGTCCATTTTCTCATTATACTTCGGCGTTATAATGCGTTATCTTAAACAGGAGATAAAAATGAAACCGCGTTTATTTAAAATAATTTCAGTTATGGTTGTGTTGAGTTTGGTTCTCTTGGCCTGCGGCTTTGGGGATGAGCTGCCAACTTTACCCGCCCCCGAAAGTACAGGCCAGGACGACGGGACAAAAATCGTTACTGGAACTGTGGCTTATACCAATGCTTTTTTTACAATGGGCGTGGCCGAGCCGATTATCATTCTTGAAGATCAGGGCGGATTTGTAACTCGTGACCGAAAGTTTTTGATCCCTGTTGAATCCCAGGTGATTGGGCAGATCACTTCGGATTTTTATACTTCGCCTTTCACATATAACCTGACCTTGCCCGCAGAACCAAATGGGACATTGCACGATGTTGACCACGACGGCAACGACGAAACAGGTGTGATGGTTTTCGCGGTTGCATATTGGACCAACACCTGGGGTGATCCATTTCTTGAGCGGCGCGATCAAGGCGGCGGCGGATGGTCTTCGGCTTATGCCTCCACCAAAGTCAGCGACGATAGGGACTCATATCTCGAAGTGTTCGGCGGCAAGTATTTGATTTTTGCTCCGGATGATGCGCAATCATTCCCGTCTGGATTTGGCGAGGATAAAAAGTTATTTACAGATGACGACCCAATCATGGACATCCCTGCGGGCTGGTCTGTGGTCGATTTGGATCAATCTCCCTTTGAGCTTGACCGTTCGGAAAACCCTGAAATTCCATTACTCGAGCCTGAAGGCTCCGCACTGGATGATTTCTCATCGCTATCCTATACCGAAGCATTCGATGCGATGCTTGAGAAATTCAGGAATGAGTATGCTTTTACTGAACTCAAGGGAATTGATTGGGATGCCAGGGCAGACGAATTCCGTCCGCGTTTTGAAGAGGCGGAAAAGAATAAAGACAGCCATGCCTATGTACTTGCATTTCGCGATTTCGTTTGGTCTATCCCAGATACCCATGTTGGGTTTGACAGCAGCCCATTGAATGCTGATTTTCAAGCGGATATTGCCGGCGGCCTGGGTTTTGCCATACGCGAAACGGATGATGGCAAGGTGATCGCCAATTTCATTACCGCTGGCGGCCCCGCGGCTGAGGCTGGTATGGTATGGGGCGCGGAGATCATTTCCATGGACGGTACTCCCATAGCAGATGTTGTGGATGCGGTCGTTCCGTGGTCTTCTCCATTTAGCAACAATGAAATTAAACGCTTGCAGCAATTACGTTATGCAACCCGCTTCAAGCTTGATAAGGGCCAGGTGGAAGTAGTCTTTAAGAACCCTGAAGGCCCCGAGCAAACTGCGGCCTTGAAAGTTTCCAATGAAGTGGATAGCTTCAACGCATCTTCATTCCGTGCAGGCGAAGACCCAACCTCCTTACCGGTTGAATTTAGTATTCTGCCAAGTGGATATGGTTATATGAAGATATCAAGTTTTTCAGATAACGACATGCTTTCCATTCAAGTTTGGGAGCGTGCCATGCGGTACTTTAATGAAAACGAAGTCCCAGGTGTGATCCTTGACTTGCGGAATAATGGCGGTGGCAGCGGCTGGCTGGCAGATCAAATGGCGGCTTACTTCTTTAATGAAGAGACAATAGTCGGCCAAACTGCTTATTATGATGATAGTACAGGCGAATTTTTCATTGACCCGGATTATGAGCAGTTGATGATTCCGCCGCCTGAGAATTTGCAATACAACGGTCAGGTGGTTGTGATGGTCGGCCCCAATTGTGCCAGCGCCTGTGAGTTCTTTTCCTACAATATGACGATCAATGACCGCGCTGTAGTCGTTGGGCAATATCCAAGTGAAGGAGCAGGCGGAAGTGTGGAAGGTTTCCTGATGCCCGAGGGCCTCTATGCTCAAATGACAATTGGGCGTGCTATGGATGCGAGCGGCAATATTCACATTGAGGGAAGCGGTGTGGTACCTGATCTGCGAGTACCTGTTACTTTTGAAACTCTCCAACAGCAGGCCAACGGTGAGGATGTAGTGTTGGCTTTTGCTGAAAAGACAATTGGTCAACCTTTGGGTGCTGGCGTTACCCCTTCCGGCCCCCCACAGATCGCAAGTCCGGCAGCAGCCTCATCCGCTTTATCTTCGGGTGATAGATTCCTTGAGGATGCGGCGCGAGAGGAATATCAGACAAGCGATTATTCTGTGCCAGGTACATTAACCTATACAATACCACTCGCCAAAGATGAAAGCCTGATCTGGATCTATGCCTGGTGCACGTCCACCAAAGAAGTCCTTAACCAGAACTTTGAGAATATTACTTTGAAGTTCACACTTGATGGAGAGGATGTGGCACTGGATCAGCTAAGGCAGGAAGACCTTGAGAATAATGGACAGCAGTGCCGCCTCTTTTACACAGTGTTGAGCAATTGGCCTGGAGGTGAACATCACCTCTCCACAACTGCCACATTTACCGCTCCCATCAATGATGGCACGGCAGATTATGAGGCAGGTGATTACATCCTGGAATATAACGTTTTTGTAAAACCTTAATACACCGTACAGGGTCGGGAAGCATAAAATCTTCCCGACCCTGATTTTTTGGGGTTGTGCTAAATATGTCTGTTTGTGTTTCCCTGAGGGAGCGCTTTTAGCGACCGAAGGGTCTCGGTTGTCGTGGTGGAGACCCTCACCGCACTGCATCCGCAACGCGGTGCATGTGTCGCTTTCGTTCAGGGTGACACACAGTGTTTTTTGGTACAAGTCAGGAAATTGAGTTAATTACAATTGTTCCTTTTATATCTGTAAACCGCAATTCCGCGAATTAACCGTAGAATAATAATCCAATGTATGACGAACTTTATGAACGCATCGAAGGCAAAAACGTCCTGCTGTTGGGGGTGGGTAATCGCTCGCGCGGTGATGACGGGGTCGGGTCATACTTAATCAAAAGGCTTCAGAAAAAGATTAATATCCCCTTGTTGGATGCCGGTGATGTACCCGAGAATTACATTACCCAGATCGAATCATCGGGCGCGAATATGGTGTTGATTGTGGATGCGGCGGATTATGCTGCAAGCCCCGGGGAGATTGCGTTGATCGAGTTCGCGGATATAAAAAAACTTGGGGTATTCACCCATTCAGCAAATTTGGATTTGTTGTTCAAAGTGATTCCGCAAAACAAGCGGCCTGAAATGCTTCTCGTGGCGATCCAGCCTGATGCCGCCTCGACAGGCCGCGGCTTGTCTGAAGCCGTGCGCGATTCACTAGACGGCCTGGAGTTTGTGTTTATCCGCTTGTTCAAAAAATAAAGACGGGTGTAAATGCCCGTCTTTATGTCTTAGTCAATAAACCTGTATTTAATCAAAGCCCATATCGCTTCGAAAGCATCGTGTAATTTGATCTTCTTGCCCTCTGTATAGTCACGTGGATTAAATGTGATCGGCACTTCAAAAATGCGATATTTGCGTTTCAGAATTTTGGCGGTGAATTCGGGCTCGAAATTGAAGCTGTTGGCGTGGATGACCATCCCATCGATCACCTGACGTTTAAAAACCTTATAGCCAGTTTCCATGTCGGTCAGGATGGTGTCATATAGGATATTAGTCATCAAAGTAAGCGATTTGTTGGCAACCATATGCCAGAACATCGTCACACGGTGAGCCCGCCCAAGAAAACGTGAGCCGTAAACCACATCTGCGAGACCTTCCTGGATCGGCTTGATTAATTCAGGGTAATCACGCGGGTCGTACTCCAGGTCGGCGTCCTGTATCAACAGCACGTCACCAATTGCGGCGGACATGCCAGTGCGTACCGCGGCTCCCTTACCCTTGTTGTTTTCATGCAGGATGATCCGCACACCCTTTTTCCCATCCAGTTTTTTTAGAATATCACGGGTGCCATCTTTTGAGCCATCATCAATCACAAGAATTTCGTGGGCAAGTTTTGTGTCTTGCACCCTCTTCAAGATGGTTTCAATACTTTCAACTTCATTGTAAACAGGGATTATGACTGATAGTTTCATAAGGCTGGATTATAAACGAAAAGAAGTATAATCAGTTTATACCTCAATAATTTTCCCGCTTGGGATGGTAACTATTATGACAAGACAAACAGGACAAATGTCTGCACCCGTTGGCGGGTTTTCGCCCCCACAGATCAACAGCCTTGAAGATACAGGTCTTTCACCTCTCTGGTTGCAAGACCTGATCCTTAAAGTGCTCTATTTTCGCGGTTATTTAACAGGGTTCAAGATATCTGAAGAGATCACACTGCCTCTGGCAGGTGTGACAGATCAGTTGCTCACCACATTAAAAGCTGAAAAATTTATCGAAGTGAAGTCATCGCAGGGCGGTTTGGGTGAAGGCGCCTATACCTATGGAATTACCGGCGCTGGCGTTTTGCGTGCCCGCGAGGCAATGGAGCGCAGTCAATATGCTGGCCCTGCCCCAGTGCCATTTGAAGTGTACAACGAAGCCATTCGCCGCCAGAAAAGCGGACGATTAACCGTCACCACGCGCACCATGCGCCAGATCCTTTCGCAGTTGGTTATTTCAGAATCCACATTCCAGAGGCTTGGGCCCGCACTTAACTCGGGCTCCTCCATATTTATGTATGGGCCGCCTGGAAACGGCAAGACCAGCATTGCTCGCGCTTTTGGCAACCTGGTCCTCAGCCAGAACATGTATATTCCATATGCCTTGTCTTTGGATGGGCAGGTCATTAAAGTTTATGATGCTGTCAGCCACACGCTTGCGCCCGATACCGATGCTGGGAATGGAGCATCCACTGGAGGGCTGCGCACCAATACCCGCCGCGACCCGCGTTGGGTGAAAATTCGCAGACCGTTCATTGTTGTCGGCGGTGAATTAACTCTTGAAGGCCTTGATCTTGTCTTTGACGATACGACCAAATTTTATGAAGCGCCATTTCAGGTTAAAGCCAATGGCGGCATTTTGTTGATCGATGACTTTGGTCGTCAGCAGGTTCGTCCACGTGATCTTCTGAACCGCTGGATCGTTCCGCTTGAAAACCGTGTGGACTATTTACGTTTGCACACTGGTCGTAAAGTGGAAGTGCCCTTTGATGTGCTGATTGTTTTTTCCACGAACCTGCCTCCAAAAGATTTAGTGGATGAAGCCTTTTTGCGCCGCTTACGTCACAAGGTTGAGATCGGCGACCCTTCCTTTGAAGAGTATCGTGAAATTTTCAAACGTGTTGCTCAAGACAAACGCATTGAATACAACGATCAGGGTTTGGCTTATCTTTTGCAGGAATGGTATATCAAACGCAACCGCAAATTACGCGCATCACATCCGCGCGATCTATGTGATCAGATCATCGACATCGCCTCCTACCTTGCCGTGCAGCCAGTCATGTCCCGTGAGATGATCGACCATGCCGGCCGGGCCTATTTTGTGGATATTTAGCCGTACTGCGAGATTTATTTCGCAGCAGATATAGTTCGCACAACAACTTCGCTTCATCCTTAACCGACACCTGATTCTGATGCTTGAACATTTTCCCCGCCCCATCATCCTCGCTCATCGCGGCGACCAGGCATACGCGCCAGAGAACACCCTCCCGTCGTTTTCACAAGCCATACAAAAAGGCGCTGACGGTGTGGAACTGGATGCGAAGCTGACCTCCGATGGTCACGTGATTGTCATTCACGATTCTACGGTTGACCGAACCACGAACGGCAGTGGGAAAGTTGCCTCATTTTCGCTTGAAGAAATCCGTAAGCTGGACGCGGGTGCTTGGTTCAATGAGAAATTTAAAGGGACAAAAGTCCCTTTACTTGAAGAAGTATTTGAAACCGTAGGGAAGGACAAATTGATCAACATTGAGTTGACCAATTACTCTACTCCGCGTGATGGCCTCACACAAAAAGTATGCGAGCTGGTCAAAAAGCATAACAATCAAAGCCAGATCATCTTCTCATCATTTTTTGCTTCCAATCTAAAGATTGCTGCACAAATATTGCCTGAAGTTCCGCGCGGCTTGCTCGCAATGCCAGGTCTGATCGGTTTGTGGGCGCGTTCCTTCGGATTTATGTTTGGTGATTATCAAGCTCTCCACCCTCACATCTCCAGCACCAGCAAAGAGCAGATGCAGCGTGCACATCGCCTCAAACGCCGTGTACATGTGTGGACAGCCAACACGCCCGAGGATGTGACTCGACTCAAGGAGTGGGGCGCCGACGGCATCTTTACGGATGACCCAGAGACTGCATTGCGGGCCCTTGGAAGAGGCAAATGAATCTGTCCGAATGCCGGGAGCAGGCTTGGGCGGGGAGCGAAGCGAATATCTGCATGGCGCCGTTCATTGAGCGGCGTCAGTTTATCTAAAAAGTGAACCTGTCCCGCACGCTTCGTTAAAGCATTCGTAGCGGCGTGCGAGATTATGATATAAGAGAAATCCATGCGCTTGATCCGTATACTCTTTTTGGTTATCTTCGTTGCCACGCTCCTGCCAATGTCGGCGCAGGCGCGAACTTCTGGGACTCCTGCCGCCGTTCAGTTCATTTTGGATTCAATGACCCCGGAGGAACGGGTTGGGCAATTGTTCCTCGTATCTTTTAACGGAACAGATACCGGCGCGGAATCACAGATCCAGGACCTGATCGTTCGCTATCATGTGGGGGGCGTGGTGCTGCAAGCTGGAAATGATAATTTCTCAGATACGAATACTGTTATTCAAACTCATGCGCTGATTAATGATTTGCAAAGATTGGAATGGGATGCCACTGTAAACCCGAATACAAGCTCTGAGGCGGAACAAGGCCCCAGGCCGGCTTATGTGCCGCTGTTTGTTGGGATAACCCAGGAAGGCGATAGTTACCCGACAGATCAGATCCTGAATGGGCTGACCCCATTGCCGAGCAATATGGCAGTTGGAGCAACCTGGAATACAGAACTTGCTGAAAGGGTGGGGCAAGTGCGCGGCAATGAACTTACTGCACTTGGATTTAATTTGTTCATTGGCCCTTCCCTGGATGTTTTGGAAAACCCATCAAGCTCTGGCGGCGACCTGGGTGCGCGCGTCTTTGGCGGCGACCCGTTTTGGGTGGGCGAAATGGGACGCGCCTATATTGCTGGCTTGCATGAAGGCAGCAGCGATCAATTGCTGGTGATTGCGAAACATTTTCCCGGCGTAGGCGGCGCTGACCGATTACCTGAAGATGAAGTTTCCACAGTTCGAAAGTCGCTTGAGCAATTGAAACAGATCGAGTTGGCCCCGTTTTTTGCAGTGACAGGAAATTCCACCTCCCCGGAAACAACGGTGGACGGCCTGCTCGTTTCACATATCCGATATCAGGGCTTTCAGGGAAATATCCGCGCAACCACACGTCCGATAAGTTTTGACTCGCAGGCCTTGAATCAAATTTTGGCGCTGCCCCAGTTTTCCACCTGGTATTCTGAAGGCGGGCTATTGGTTAGTGATAACCTCGGAACAAGCGCGGTGAGCGATTTCTATACTTCAGGGGGCAGTCAGTTCTTTGCGCGTGTCGCTGCGCGTGATGCATTCCTGGCGGGCAATGACCTTTTGTATCTTGGCAATATTAAATCGGATGATGCTCCAGATACCTATACCACCATAGCCCGCATGTTGGAGTTCTTCGCGCAAAAGTATCGTGAAGATTCAGCTTTCGCCCAGCGCGTGGATGAATCCGTTGCACGCATCCTGGCTGCAAAAATGGGTTTGTATGGCGATTTCACTCTCGTCAATGTAACCATGTCAGATACGCAACTAGCCGAGCTAGGCACAGCAACCGACGTCACCTTTGCTGTGGCACGCACTTCCGCAACATTGATCAGCCCGGCCCTGCAAGACCTTACTTCCATCATGCCGCTCCCGCCTCAGCCTGATGAACGGCTGGTCTTTATTACAAATTCCAGATCCATAAAACAATGCACCGCTTGTACTCCACAATCCTTGTTGCCGGTGGATGCATTGGAGAATGCCGTCTTGCAATTGTACGGCCCGCAAAGCGGAAATCAAATTGAGGATTTTAGGATTGCATCCTATTCATTTGAGAATTTACTGGCTCTGCTGGATACCCCGGATGAGAATCAATTCATGGATGAAGCCATCGGCGTTGCAGATTGGGTTGTGATATCCCTTGCCGAAGCCTCGCAGGGCCAGCCTGCGCTTATCAGCCGCTTTTTGCGTGAGCGCCCGGACCTTGTGCGCGATAAGCATGTGATCCTCTTTTCTTTTGGTGCGCCTTATTATTTTGATACAACCACCATATCAAAATTCACTGCTTATTATTCGCTTTACAGCAAGCAGCCCCAATTCATCGATATCGCCGCCCGCCTGCTGTTTCAGGAATTGGCACCTGTTGGTGCTTCACCGATATCCATCCCTGCTGTTGGATATGACTTGATCTCTGTCATGGCCCCGGACCCGGCGCAGATCATTCCGCTCTTTCTGGACCTGCCGCCTGCTCCTGTTACCCCTGGCTCTGCTATTACGCCCGAGCCGACTCCGATCCCGCTCTTCCGAATTGGTGACACGATAGCCATCCGCACCGGCGTTATCAAAGATAGTAATGGACATCTCGTGCCCGATGGAACCGTAGTCCAATTCTCTATGATGTTGACTGGGGAAGGCGGCGGTATTCTGCAGCAAGTTGAATCCACCACCACACTGGGTGTGGCGCGCGCATCCTTCGGATTGGATAAGCCCGGCCTACTGGAGATCCGTGTTTCGAGTGAACCTGCCATCATCTCTGAAGTTCTGCAACTGGATGTTTCGCAATCTGGTGCTGTGGCCATTACAGTGGTTGTACCAGAACTGACACAATCCATCGAGCCGACTCCTGATGCCCCGGTTGTTGAAGAAGAGGATGGCTATGTTTCATCGGATGGTTATCCGCGAGTTTCCGCCTGGTTCATTGCCATGCTGCTCGTCTTGTTTAGCGCGGGCATCTCTTACGGCATTGTCATTCGTGTCACGAATCGCCGCTCAGCATTGCGCTGGGCATTGGGTATCTTGTTGGGCGGATTGCTCGCTTATAACTTCCTGGCCTTCGGGCTGTTTGGAGTAACCAACTGGCTGATCAACGCAGGCCTCTCAGGTATTATTGCCTTTATATTTCTGGGAGAGTTACTTGGCTTTGTAGGCGGCTGGCTATGGGCGCGGCGCAGATAAGTAATATGTTCGTCCAGTCATTAACTCACAATACACAGTGTCATGTTGAGCGGAGCGAAACATCCCGTATTTCAGAAGCAGAGACCCTTCGCTCCG